>DATBQE010000159.1:0-5759 GCA_036561005.1 Burkholderiaceae bacterium
AGCAGCTCCATGTAAATGAGCGCCGTATTCCGCGGCAAGAACTTGAGGAAGAATTTGATTCTCCCGGCAATCGCCCTTTTACCCAGTGCGTTAGGTGGCAGTCTCGAATCGTGATGGCAACGAAGGTAAGTGCTATCATTGCGCATAAATTCCACCACTTCCACCTGTCGACCGCTTTGTCCGCTTTTGCAGGGTTGGCGCAGGAATAAGCATTCATGAGATTTCGCACAATTTCCCCGGCAAATTACTTTTCCCTGGCGCTCATTGCACTGGTATTTCCGGCTCATGGCAACGCCAAAGAATTATGGTGGTCCTACAGCGCCCGCTACGACGGTGGCACCGGCACCACGCGCATCAATCTCGATTTGAAGAGCAAGGCGCCGAACCCCGATTATTCAACACTTGTCATCACCGGCTCGGCCTACACTAGCAAACGGCGGGACGGCTTGCCCGATCCGGTCGAAGCAGAGCGACTCGATGCACTGCGGACGAAAGTTCTCGATACCATCCAGAAGGTCACGCCGTCGATTTATGCCGGAACGTTTACGCAAAACCGCGACGAAAAACATTACATCTACGTCAAGGACGGCAAGAAGGTCGAGAAAGCACTCAATCAATTGTATGCCGGTGTTTGTCCCAAATGTGGCGCGCATACCGTGGTAAGAGACGATAAGGCGTGGGAACTCTATACCGGATTCCTGTTCCCCAATGAGACAACGCGTGACTATTACAGGGCGGATTTGAAAAAGCTCGGCTTCAGTGAGTAAACGCTCGTCCGGCAAATCCGGCCCCCATGTGAAACTGCTCAAGACAGGCATATGGCTTGCCGCAATTGTGCTTCCGACGCTGTTGTGCCAGGCGGTCGAGGGAGCACCACCGCAATTTTCGCAAGTAAAACCGAACACGCCTCTGTTTTTCCCTCAAGATACCGGCGCACATCCCGGCTTCCGCACCGAGTGGTGGTATGTGACAGGCTGGCTCGATACACCGGAACACAAGCCGCTCGGGTTCCAGGTGACGTTCTTCCGCTCGGCCACGACGCACGACCCATCAAACCCCAGCCGCTTCGCGCCCAAACAATTGATCATCGCCCACGCGGCCCTCTCCGACCCGACGGTGGGGCAACTGCAACACGCGCAGAAGAGTGCGAGAGAGGGCTTCGGCCTGGCCTATGCCAGGGTCGGCAATACGGACGTCAAGCTCGATAACTGGCAACTCGTGCGTGGCGCGGATGGCCGCTATGCGGCGCAAGTCGAGGCGCCGGAATATAGCCTGCACCTGTCGCTGCAGCCTGGCCAAGCGATGCTGCTGGAGGGCGAGCAGGGATTCTCGCAAAAAGGGCCGCATATCGAGCAGGCGAGCTATTACTATAGCGAACCGCACTTGCAGGTAAGCGGCACACTGACACGTCATGGCAAAGCGCAGACCGTCGGCGGCACAGCTTGGCTGGATCATGAATGGTCAAGTCAGGTGCTCGATGCCGAAGCGAGCGGCTGGGACTGGGCCGGCATCAACCTTGATGATGGTGCTTCGTTGATGGCGTTTCAGATCAGAAACACCAGAGGTGGTAAACTCTGGGCGCATGCAAGCCTGCGTGATGCGTCGGGCAAAACCACCCAGTTTGCAGAAGAGCAGGTGAAATTCACACCCCTTCGTGGTTGGCGTTCGCCGCGCACCAATGCCGTCTACCCGGTAGCGACCAGTATCTTGATCGGCTCGACCAACTGGGAGCTTATTCCTTTGCAAGACGACCAGGAACTCGATTCGCGCCTTTCCACTGGCGCCGTCTATTGGGAGGGTGCGGTGAAGGCGCTGCGCGAAGGCAAGGATGCAGGACGCGGTTACCTGGAATTGACCGGATATGTCGACCGATTGAAATTATGAATGCCACCGTTACAAAAGAAACCAAGACCCAGGAACGCGAGAAATCGAGCCTGAAGACGCTGCTGGGTTTGTACCCCTTCCTTGCACCCTACAAGCTACGCTTTGTCGTCGCGAGCCTCGCGCTGCTGGTTGCAGCTGGGGCGACACTTGCCATTCCCTATGCTTTCCGCCAAATGATCGATCTCGGCTTTGGTGCCGGCAACATCGGTGGCGCGGCTAACATCGAGCATATCAACCGCTATTTCCTCGCCCTGTTCGGGGTCGCCTGCGTGCTGGCAGTCTCCACCGCCGCGCGCTTCTACAGTGTGTCTTGGCTGGGCGAACGTGTCACTGCCGACATACGTTCAGCCGTCTACGCGCACGTGGTGACGCAAAGCCCGCAGTTCTTCGAGACGACGCAAACCGGCGAAGTCCTGTCACGCCTGACCACGGACACCACCTTGATCCAGACTGTGGTCGGCACCAGCATCTCCATGGCATTGCGCAACATACTGCTGTTCATCGGCGGGATGGGCATGATGTTTTTCACGAGCGTCAAGCTGTCTTCGATTATCCTGGTATTGCTGCTCGCTGTCGTGATTCCTATCGTCTTGTTCGGCCGGCGCGTGCGCAAGCTCTCGCGCGCGTCCCAGGACAAGATCGCCGACTCCTCGGCAATGGCCGGGGAAATATTGAATGCCATGCCGACCGTGCAGGCCTTCACGCATGAAGCCATCGAAGCAGATCGATTCGGCAATTCGGTGGAAAGCTCGTTTCGTACGGCCATGGCACGCATCCGAGCGCGTTCGCTGCTGACGGTCATCGCCATTTTGCTGGTATTCGGCGCCATCGTCTTCGTACTGTGGCTCGGCGCACAAGCAGTCATTGCCGGCACCATGACCGGCGGCTCGCTCGGCCAGTTTGTTCTGTATGCCACACTCGTCGCGGGCGCCATCGGTGCGCTTTCCGAAGTGCTTGGCGATGCGCAACGTGCTGCCGGTGCCACCGAACGCCTGATGGAATTGCTTGCGGAAGAGTCGCCGATCCAGGAGCCGGCTGCGGCGCAGGCATTACCGCCGCGCTTCGAGGGTGGTGCTTCGCTGAGCCTGCATGACGTCGGTTTCAACTATCCCTCACGGCCGCAAACTGCCGCGCTGTCCAATCTCACGCTTGACATCGCACCTGGCCAGACTGTTGCCATCGTCGGACCTTCGGGTGCCGGCAAGACCACACTATTCCAGCTGTTATTGCGTTTCTACGATCCGCAACAAGGCACGCTCAAGCTCGACGGTGTCGATATCCGTCAACTGTCGTTGCACACCCTGCGCGCAGCGGTCGGCATCGTACCGCAGGACACCATCATCTTCTCGGCCGACGCGATGGAAAACATTCGCTACGGCCGCGCCGGTGCGAGCGATGCCGACGTGATCGCTGCCGCCAAGATGGCCGCTGCGCACGAATTCATCGAACGCCTGCCGGAAGGTTATCGCTCCTTCCTCGGTGAACGCGGCGTACGTCTGTCGGGCGGCCAGCGCCAGCGCATTGCCATTGCACGGGCACTGCTCAAGAATCCACCGCTGCTGCTGCTTGACGAAGCCACGAGCGCGCTCGATGCCGAATCGGAACGTCTGGTGCAAAGCGCACTCGAAGCGGCCATGGTTGGGCGCACCACGCTGGTGATCGCGCACCGGCTCGCAACTGTGCAAAAGGCAGACCGCATTGTGGTGATGGAACATGGCCAGATTGTCGAGACCGGCACGCATGCGTCCCTGGTCGCGCAGGGAGGGCTCTACGCCAGCCTGGCTGCGCTGCAGTTTGGGCTTGACCAGTAGGGTTTGCTCCTGCAGGTAGCGCAAAGTGCTACCGCGCCGATTTTTTTGTCCTCTCCGCGAAAGCGCCCTTATACTGGTTCACAGTTGACGGCGTGCGTCGGGTCGATGTCAAGGAGGCGTCAAAAAATGGCAACGTTCTTTCGAGTAGTGGGCATAATTCTGGCCTTGATCTTGATGGTCGGGTTCGGCCTATGCGGCCTGATGGGCATAGTCAGCGGCTTCGGAAATTCCGGTTACGACGGGCTCGGTCTTGTTTTCGGGTTCATAGGCATGGGGATTAGTGCCGGCTTTGCCTTCGCGGTTCGCGCAATGGTCAAACCAAATACCAAATCAGGCTCCGGCGAGCGGTGAAAACAATTGTTCTGTCCGGGGCTGCGGCTCATCTCACCCATCTCTTGTTCGAGTGGCTGGCAATCGCCGTCGGCGTCCAGCTCTATCGCAGGCAACGCGCCAAGGGCGGCCAGACCGGCATTCTGCAGCCTGGTCACTACGGAGTCATAATCGGCTGCATACTTGGCGCGGCTATCGGAAACAAGCTTGTGTTCTGGCTCGAAATTCCGCAGCTCTGGGCGCCCCACTGGCAGGATGTCGGCATCTGGGCATCCGGTCAATCTATTGTCGGCGGTCTGCTCGGCGGCTTGATCGGCGTGGAGTTGAGCAAAAAATGGACTGGCATCAGGGAGTCGACCGGGGATAATTTTGTGCTGCCGCTGGTGGCCGGCACGGCCGTCGGCCGTATTGGGTGCTTCCTCGCCGGCCTGAATGACGGCACGTTCGGCAACCCGACGACGCTGCCGTGGGGTATTGATTTCGGCGATGGCATAGCGCGCCACCCGACGCAGCTTTACGATATCGCGTTCGTGTTGTTGGTGGGCGGACTGCTGCTCAAGCTCAGGCCTCGCTTCCAGGCGAAACCCGGACTTTTGTTCAAACTGTATCTGTCGGGTTATCTACTTTGGCGATTGGCCGTCGATGCCATCAAGCCGGTGCCTTACGACTATTTACTCGAATTCTCCGGTATTCAATGGGTTTGCCTGCTAGCCCTGCTTTGTTATTTGCCATTTGTCGTCAGGCAGTGGCTTACCTCGGAAACGAATGATCGAAAGGAACGCAATGCAACTGTCGTTCAATAAAAGGTCCCGCACGGCGTTGCTGATTGGCTGCCTGGCACTGATAGGCGGTTCTGCCTGTGTCAATGCGCCGCGTTTGTCGTCTGAACAGCAGCTCGCAGCACAGCAGAAGTTCGCCGAACAAAATCGTCTCGAAGCCGAAACGCTGCAACATGAGGCGGCAGGCGGGAATATGGATGCGCTGGTAAAGCTGGGGAATATGACGATTCTGGGAAACCGTCCCGGCGTGACGCGCGACATTCCCAAGGGCATGGCGATGCTGGAAAAAGGCGCCGGCGCATCTTACGCGCCGGCCCAATATGCGCTAGGTCGCTGGCTGATCGATGGCAGGGTGAGTTCGTTTGGTTTGCAATTGGATGCCGCTCTGATGCCACGCGATCCGCTGCGCGGCATAAACCTCTTGAAGCAGGCGGCTTCGCAAACCTGCACGCCCGGCCCCGTGTCGGCCAGCGCCCATATCGCGGCCGAAATCAGCATCATGTACCGCACGGGCAAGCAGGTCGCGCACGACGACGCCCAAGCCGAACTTTGGCTCGCACGCAGCCTCATTCATTGCCACTATCCCAACGCGCCCTACCTGGCAGCCTCCTTGAACGACCCGCTTCACGTCAGCTTACCGCTTCAAATCGACACATTGACCAAACTGATGTTGCTGCCCGCTTCGGATACGCAGGCAACGTTGCAGGCTGCATTGCGCCCAGAGGATATACAAGCTGCGCGCGATAAGGCACAGGTCCTTCGCGAAGCCGTACGCGAATCCGAAAAACAATATCCTGCTCCAAATCCGAGCAGCAGAAAATGAGCCGCCGCCACGAGCCCCAACCATGAGCCGTAAAACCCGCCCCTACCTGTTCTACGACACCACCAGTTCGGTGTGCTCCACCTGCCTGTACCAGGTAGAAGCCAAGATCATTTTCAAGGACGACCGCGTCTA
>DATBQE010000160.1:0-9029 GCA_036561005.1 Burkholderiaceae bacterium
AATGCTTTGGTTTGTTCGAATTGCGTTAAAACGCCCCTACACATTTGTCGTATTGGCATTGTTGATTCTCATTTTCGGTCCGATGGCTGCGTTGAAATCGCCGACCGACATCTTCCCCGACATCAAAATTCCCGTAATCAGCGCCGTGTGGACGTACAACGGACTGTCGCCGGAAGACATGTCGGGCCGGGTTGTCTATTATTACGAGCGCCAGCTAAGCTCCACGGTCAACGATATCGACCACATCGAATCGCAATCTTTGCCCGGCTACGGCGTCGTCAAGATATTTTTCCAGCCCAACGTCGACATTCGGACTGCCACAGCGCAGGTGACCTCGATATCGCAAACGGTGCTCAAGCAAATGCCGCCCGGCATTACCCCGCCGCTGATTTTGAACTATAACGCGTCGACCGTGCCAATTCTCCAATTGGCACTATCGAGCAGCCAGGATTCCGAGCAAAAATTATTCGACTTCGGTCAGAACTTCATCCGCCCCCAGTTGGCGACGGTAGCGGGTACCACGATTCCCTCGCCCTACGGTGGCAAGGTGCGGCAAATCCAGATCGACGTAAATCAGCAGGCGCTGCAAGCGAAGCATTTATCCGCCGAAGATGTGGAAAACGCCTTGGCTGCGCAGAACCAGATTATTCCGGTCGGTACGCAGAAAATCGGCCGTTTTGAATACAACGTCAAACTCAACAACAGCCCGGACGCATTCGAAAAACTTGCCGATTTGCCGATAAAATCGGTAGGCGGGGCGATGATCTACATGCGCGATGTGGCCAGTGTGCGCGACGGCAATCCGCCTCAGACCAACATCGTGCGGGTCAACGGCATCCGGGCCGTGCTCATGACCATTCTCAAGAGCGGTGCCGCGTCCACCCTCGATATCGTCAATAACGTACGCAAGCTGCTGCCGACCATTCAGGAGACCTTGCCGAGTTCAGTGCATCTGGATGCGATCGGCGATCAATCGGTGTTCGTCAAGGCAGCGGTGAGCGGTGTGGCACGCGAAGCGGTGATCGCAGCGTTGTTGACGAGCGCGATGATCCTGCTGTTTCTCGGCAGCTGGCGCTCAACCGTCATCATCACCGTATCGATTCCGCTGGCGATTCTGTCTTCGATTGCGGGGCTGTATGCGATGGGCGAAACGCTCAACATCATGACTCTGGGTGGCTTGGCATTGGCGGTGGGGATTTTGGTCGACGATGCGACCGTAACCATTGAAAACATCAACTGGCACCTTGAGCAAGGCAAGGAAGTGCGCACCGCCATCATGGATGGCGCACATCAAATCGTGGGGCCGGCCTTTGTTTCCCTGCTCTGCATATGCATTGTCTTCATACCGATGTTCTTCCTCGACGGCGTAGCGCATTACCTCTTTGTGCCGATGGCAGAGGCGGTGGTATTTGCCATGATTGCCTCGTTCTGCCTGTCGCGTACACTGGTGCCGACCATGGCTGCCTATTTGCTGCGCGCGCACAGCATAGGTGGACATGCTTCGGGCGAATTATTGCAGATGTCGCAGCCGGAACATCACACGCCATCGCGTTCGGGCAACCCGCTGGTACGCTTTCAGCAGGGTTTCGAGCAGCGATTTTCGCGAGTCCGCGAAATCTATTATTCGTTGCTCGTACTGGCGATGGAAAACAGCCGGACATTCGTGGTCGGTTTTCTCGGCATCGTATTGATCTCGTTTGCCTTGGTGCCGTTCCTGGGGCGGGACTTTTTTCCTGCAGTCGACGCCGGCCAGATCAAGATGCACGTGCGTGCGCAGGTGGGTACGCGGATCGAGGAAACGGCGAAATTGTTTGATCAGATCGAGCAGGAAATTCGTGCCTCGATTCCGCCCGACGAACTTGGCACCATGGTCGACAATCTTGGCCTGACTGTCAGCGGCATCAACCAGGTTTATAACAACACCGGCACGATTGGCCCGCAGGACGGCGATATCCTGATTTCATTGAAAGAAGACCATCAGCCGACCGACAAGTATGTGACACAGTTGCGCAACACGCTCGCGCGTAAATTTCCGGGCACCACATTTTCTTTTCTGCCGGCCGATATCATCAGCCAGATTCTGAATTTCGGCGCTCCGGCGCCGATCGATGTGCAGGTCATGGGGCCGAACGGCGAGGCCAATATGGCTTATGCGAGAAAGCTGCTGCGTGAAATCAGCAAGGTCACGGGTGTGGCGGACGCGCGCATCCAACAGGCCAACAATTATCCGGCACTGATGGTCGATGTCGATCGTACCCGGGCCAAGCAATTCGGCATCACCGAGCGCGATGTGACCAACAGCCTGGTGGTGACCATGGCCGGCAGCGGGCAGGTGGCGCCGGCCTTCTGGCTGAACAAGCGCAATGGCGTGTCCTATCCTATCGTGGCGCAGACGCCGGAATATCGTACGCAGTCGCTGTCGGACCTGGAAAATATTGCGATTGCCGGCGACGACGCGCACGGTCAGCAGATACTTGGCGGGCTGGCGACGATCACGCGCGGCAATACCGCAGCTGTCGTGTCGCATTACGCAGTGCAGCCGGTGATAGACATCTTCGCCACGCCGCAACATCGCGATCTGGGCGCACTGGCGACCGATATTGAGAAGATATTGCGGGACAATGAGAAAGACCGGCCGAAAGGCGCGACCATCAACCTGCGCGGTCAGGTACAAACAATGAATACGGCGTTTAGCGGCCTGCTGTTCGGGTTGATGGCGGCAATCGTGCTGATCTATCTGTTGATCGTGGTAAATTTCCAATCCTGGATCGACCCTTTCGTGATCATCACAGCGCTGCCTGCTGCGCTGGCCGGGATAGTCTGGATGTTGTTTGCCACGCATACCACCTTGTCGGTGCCTGCCCTCACCGGGGCGATCATGTGCATGGGTGTGGCGACCGCCAACAGTATCCTGGTGGTCAGCTTTGCGCGAGAACGCCTGCTGCAAACCAACGATCCGATTCGCGCCGCCCTTGAGGCAGGGTTCACGCGTTTCCGTCCGGTCCTGATGACGGCGTTGGCGATGATTATCGGCATGGCACCGATGGCGCTCGGACTCGGTGAGGGCGGTGAACAGAATGCGCCGCTCGGACGCGCCGTCATCGGCGGCTTGCTGTGCGCCACTATTGCCACATTGATTTTCGTACCCATTGTGTTCAGCATTGCACATCGGCGCCATACCCTATCTACATCGACGGAGAATTGAGTGAGCTCGAATGAAATACAGACGCCGTTGCATAAGCGTCCACCGGGAAATTTGAAAGTAAAAGCTCTGATCGTTCTGGTGATTGCCATTGTCGTCGTGGTGTGGGGCGTTGCCAGCCGGGCCAGGGAAAAATCTGCGTTGACCAGCTTGACCGAAGAACAGGCCATGCCCACCGTAAAAACCATCTTGCCCCTGCAACGGCAAGACGGTGAAACACTGACTTTGCCGGGCACCTTGCAAGCATTTTATTCGGCAACGGTTTACGCTCGGGTGAGCGGTTACCTGAAGCACTGGTCGGTCGACATCGGCACACCTGTCAAGTCCGGCCAACTGCTGGCGGAAATCGAGACACCGGAGCTTGACCAGCAATTGAAACAGTCGGAAGCCAATCTCGATACGGCGTTGGCCAACGAGCACCTGACCGAAATCACAAGCCGACGCTGGAAGAACCTGCTGACGACCGACTCGGTCTCGCAGCAGGAGGCTGATGAGAAGGGCGGCGATTACGAAGCCAAGAAGGCCCTGGTCGCGGCGGCGCGTGCCGATGTCGAACGTTTGCGTGCGCTGGAGTCGTTCAAGCATATCAATGCCCCGTTTGACGGCGTCGTCACGGCGCGCAAGACCGATATCGGCGCGTTGATCAACGCCGGTCACGACGCCGGTCATGAACTTTTCACTGTCGCCGATGTGCACAAGCTGCGCTTGTATGTCAGCGTGCCGCAAAGTTACGCAAACCAGATACACGTCGGCATGAAGGCACAATTTACCGTGCCGGAGCGTCCAGGCGAATTGTTTACCGGTGTATTGACCGATAATTCACGCTCGGTCAGCGAAAATTCGGGCACGGTGTTGATTGAGCTTGACGTCGACAACAAGGATGGCAAATTATTGCCGGGCGAGTACGGCAATGTGCGTTTCGATTTGCCGCGCGATGCCAATACCGTGAGCGTTCCGGCCAGTGCGCTGACGTTTCGCAAGGAAGGGCTGCGCGTGGCAACCTTGACGGCAGACAATCATGTCGCCTATCGCACGATCCAGATCAGCCGCGATATGGGCAATTCCGTGGAAATCGCCGCTGGGCTTTCCGGCACTGATCGAATTATCGACAATCCACCCGATTCTCTGGAGGAGGGCGATGTGGTGCGCGTCGCTGCGGCGCCTGCCGCAAGTGCCAACGCAAATCCGGGCGCAAGCGCACGCCCGTCTGTTGCGGCCACCACGGAAACGGGCAAGCCATGATGCAGCGCAAAGCGATGGTCGCTGCCTTCGGCGCGCTGTGGCTGGGCGGCTGTTCACTGGCGCCGATATACCAGGCGCCCAAAGTGGAGATTGCGACGGATGCCTGGAAGGACAGTCCGTGGCAACCTGCGCAGCCGGGCGATCACCTGCCTCGCGGTAGCTGGTGGCGGATCTATGGTGATCCGGTGCTCAATGGGCTTGAAGACCGAATCGAGGCGGCAAATCCGAGCCTGGCTTCGGCCTTGGCGCGCTATGATCAGGCGAATGCCTACACCGGCCAGTTGCGCGCTGGTTTGTATCCGACCGTCGATGCGGCGGCCGGCTTGACGCAGAACCGGCAGTCCGACAACAGGCCGCTACGTGGCGCAAATCAACCAAACGTGTACGGCGCCAATACCATTGCCGTTGGGGCCAATTACGAAATTGATTTGTGGGGTCGCGTACGCAATCTGGTCGCAGCGGGAGAGGCCGCAGCACAGGCCAGCGCGGCAGATGTCGAGAGCGTGCGCCTGAGCCTGCATGCGCAGTTGGCCGACAATTATTTGCGCCTGCGCGGCGTCGATACGCAAATCAGACTGCTCAACGATACGGTGGATGCCTACGCCAAAGCCTTGAGTCTGACCCGAAACCGCCATGCAGGCGGGGTTGCTTCCGGTCTTGATGTTGCCAGGGCGGAGACGCAATGGAGTTCGGTGCGCGCAGCGGTCGCCGATATTGCGGCACAACGCGCAATTTATGAACATGCGATTGCGAGCCTGATCGGCCAGCCGGCAATGAATTTTTCGCTGCCGGCAACGACTGGCGAGATGGCCGTACCGACCATCCCGGCTGCCGTGCCCTCCGTATTGTTGCAACGCCGCCCCGATATTGCAGCGGCAGAACGGCGCGCCGCTTCGGCCAACGCCACGATTGGTGTGGCGCGGGCGGCGTTCTATCCTTCCCTGTCTTTGGGGGCGGGTTTCGGTTACCAAAATACCGGTGAGGGCGGATTGTTCAGTGCGCCCAACAGTTTCTGGACCCTGGGCCCAGGCATGCTATTGAATTTGTTCGATGGTGGCTTGCGCGAAGCGCGCGTGGCGCAAGCGCGTGCGGCGTTGGACCAGGCGGGGGCCGACTACCGTGTCGTGACGCTGGCCGCGTTCCAGCAAGTGGAAGACGATCTGGCGTTATTGAAATATGACCATGCTGCGGAACAGGAGCAGAATGACGCTGTCAAATCTGCGACCATGACTTTGAATCTCGCTCTTAATCGCTACCGCGAGGGCGCGGTGAATTATCTCGAAGTGGTCACGGCGCAGGCGGCGGCCCTGTCGGCACAAAACAGCGCGCTGGACTTGCACACGCGGCAGCTGCGTACGAGTGTCGATTTGATTCGCGCATTGGGCGGTGGCTGGTCGCGCGATGCAATCGATCGGGGCAATGCCGTCGCTGCGGCATCGAAGAAATAAGGCCCCAGACATGTCGAACCCTAACCCGTTGCGCGTCCTGACCATCGAGGACGATCAAACGACCGCCGACGAAATCGCGGCCGAATTGACAGCACACGGGTTTGCGGTGGACATCGTGAGCGACGGCAAGCTTGGTCTCGACAAGGCAGTGAGCGGGCGCTATGATGCAATCACGCTTGACCGGATGTTGCCCGGGCTCGATGGCTTGAATATCGTGACGCGTTTGCGCGCTGCCGGCATTGGAACGCCGGTGTTGATGATCAGCGCCTTGAGCGACGTTGACGAGCGAGTGCGAGGTTTGCGTGCAGGCGGCGACGACTATTTGGTGAAGCCTTTTGCTTCCGACGAAATGGCCGCGCGCCTCGAAGTTTTACTGAGGCGCAGGCAGACGCCGGCTCTTGTGGTGACGTTGCAGGTGGCAGACCTCGAGCTCGATTTGATCCAGCGCGTTGTCAAACGCAATAGCGTGGCGCTTGACCTTAAGGCAACCGAGTTTCGCCTGCTTGAGTTCATGATGCGAAATTCGGGTCAAACATTAACGCGCAGCATGATTTTTGAAGCGGTCTGGAATTATCATTTTGATCCATACACAAACCTGATCGAGGTGCACATGGCCCGATTGCGCAAGAAAATCGATACGCCCGATCTTCCTGCCCTGATCCATACAGTGTGGGGCAGCGGCTACATGCTCGGATTGAAGGATTGAGATCGTCACTGCGCGAGCATTGGCGGATTTCGACGTTTCGTCTGGCGGTTGTATTCGGTTTTGTATTTACCGTTGCCAATGTGGTTCTGCTCGGCCTTATTTACTGGCAAACCTCCTCCTATCTGGAGCATCGCATTGACGATAGCATCGTCACGATGGCCGGTAACTTCAAAAGCCAGGTCCGGGAAGAGGTGCTGGCCAAAGTGAGGGACGCGCTGGCCTACGACCTGCGCAAATCGAATATTTATTGCCTCTTCAGCGCGGACGGACACGTCATCGCGGGCAACATGGAAGTGCTGCCTCCTGAACTCCTGGCCGACGGCAAAATACACCAGTTCAATCACCGCACATTGCCGCAATATAGCCCTGGTGGCGCGGCATCGGAGGCGCCTAGCGGTTTGGCCCGTGCCATGGTGCGGCGCTTGCCGCACGGCGAAACACTTGTGGTGGGACGAGACTTCACGCAATTGGCGGAAATCAAGGCGATCATTCTCAACGCATTGATTGTCAGCGGAACCACGATTCTTGCGGTCGGGTTGTTGAGCGGTTTCCTGCTCAGCATTCGTCCTTTGCGCCGCATCAACGCCATACGCGACACGGCGCGCCAGATCGTGCAGGGCGAATTGAGCCAGCGTCTGCCACTTTCGGCGAGCGACGATGAAGTTGACATGCTGTCTTCCATCGTCAATCGAATGCTCGATGAGATTGAGCGCCTGCTAACCGAAGTCAAGAGTGTGACCGACACGCTGGCGCATGATTTGCGCACGCCCTTGACGCGCGTCAGGTTGACGCTCTATCGGTTGCAACAGGCGCTGACCGATCCGGCGCAAAGGCAGGTGGTTGACAGGGCCCTGACCGAGACCGATTCCCTGTTGGGAAGGTTTCGCGCGCTATTGCGGATTTCTGAGATCGAAAACCGTCAGCGCAAGGCCGGCTTCAAATTGATTGACCCGCGTGCTGTGGTCGCCCCGATCACGGAATTGTTCGATGCCTTGGCCGAAGACAAGGCCATCAAACTGGAAGTGCATTGCGACCAGACGCCTGAAATCTTTGCTGACGCGGATCTGTTATTCGAAGCTCTTTCCAACCTGGTGGACAATGCGATCAAGTTCACGCCGGCCGGCGGGCGCGTTGCGGTAACGCTTAGCCAGGATGAGAGCGGGGTGCGGTTTGATATCGTCGATAGTGGCTGCGGCATTGATGTAGACCAGCGCGAGGCGGTATTGCAGCGATTCTATCGCGCCGGACAGCAGCGAAATCACGAGAGCTATGGCCTTGGGCTGAGTATCGTGGCGGCGATAGTCGATCTGCACGGCTATGCGCTCAGATTCCACGACGCGCAGCACGGAACGCATGTCTCGATTGTTTGCGCACTTGGAACTGCTCGCAATACCGCATGATTTTACGCACCAAAATGGTGCGCATCGAGTATCCCGATTCTTTTGTGACCTC
This sequence comes from Burkholderiaceae bacterium, assembly GCA_036561005.1. Lineage (GTDB taxonomy): Bacteria > Pseudomonadota > Gammaproteobacteria > Burkholderiales > Burkholderiaceae_D > PKWO01. Next base: position 8,051 of record DATBQE010000160.1, read on the forward strand.
CATTAAATTTGCTTTTTCGACAGGCAAAATAGTGTCCGATAGGAACACCTGTTGCGTCCGCACAACGCTAGCGTCACGTTATTGAAATATTTCGGGGTTACACTTCGGCCTTCCGTTATGGATCGGTTTATTAACCGGTAAAGTATCGCTCCATAACGATGCATTTTGGCTGGCCTTGTTGCACCGATTCGGAAATGGGAAGGCATCGATATGGTTCCCGCATCGGCGAAGCACGGCGAAGCCTGCAAACGACGGATTGAATTACAGTTCGCACCCCCGAAATTTCACCACCCTTATTAAGGAGTATCAATTGAATAAGAAACTTATCGGCCTCGGTATGCTGCTCGCGACTAACGGCGCGTTTGCACAATCGGCTGGCACGAACTCGGTCGAACTTTACGGCGTTCTTGACGCTGCAGTTGGTCACGTCGAATATTCCCTGAGTGCCGACTCGAATTTTCCCGCAACCGTGAACCCTGTTTCGGCAACCAAGACAGCGGTCAACAGCGCAGTCAATGGCTTGTTCAACGGCGGCATTCAGGATTCGCGTTGGGGCATTCGCGGTAGCGAAGATCTGGGCGGCGGCATGAAGGCAATCTTCACGCTGGAGTCCGGCATCAACGTCAACTCCGGCACCCTGAATAATGCAGCTGGATCGCTGGCCAGCAACTCGCCAGCGGCGCACACTGTGTCGGCCAATTCGTCGTTGAATGGTCAACTGTTCAATCGTCAAGCTTACGTCGGCTTGTCGGATTCGACTATGGGTACGATCACTTTCGGCCGTAACTACGCCCCGTTCTTCGACATCGCAGTTGGCTATGACCCAGTGCAAGATGCACAATTGTTTTCGCCGCTCGGCTTCTCCGGCACCATCGGCGGCGGCGGTGGCGTGTCGGAAGACACTCGCGTTGACAACAGCGTCAAATACAAGAACAAGTTCGGCGACATCAATGTCAGCCTGTTGTACAAACTCGGTGGC
>DATBQE010000161.1:0-8473 GCA_036561005.1 Burkholderiaceae bacterium
TGACGAAAATCCCGATGAACGCCAGCAGGCCGAATGCAAGCACGAGCTCGAAAAAGAAACAGGCGACGCCGAACCAGCCGGCGGCGGAACTGGTGCCGTTACGGCCGATTACGCGACGCCGTTCGGCCGCGACCTTGCCGCGCGCCCCTTCCAGTTGCCAGATCGGCGCATACAAACTGCGCATGGGGGAAAACAAACGTCGCCATGTCAGCATGGAGAACCAGCCGCCGCGCAATTGCGCGGGCCATGCATTCAATGCGTCGCGCCAGCCCACTTCCTCACCAAAGACGCGGCGCGACAGCACATACAGCGGCGCGCGCTCCGGCAACGCGCGCAGCCACCAGGCCAGCAAGGCGAACAACCAATACTTTTGCGGCATCCAGAGGGCCAGCGCCGCACATATGCCCACCAGCGGCAGCCACAGCGCCAGCCAGGCAAGGTAGACGTTTCCGGCGTGTTTGCGCAAGAGCGAAAAGCCCAGATCTAGCGCCTGCGAACTCGGGCGCGGACGCAAGTCGAGTTCGAGCTTGTCAAGCTGCATCGTTGCCTGTCCTTCCTGCCAACAGGAAATATGCAAGCACCGCAGTCCAGCAGACAGCGGCCACGGTGAACTTGGCGGTATCTGAAACCGCCGTGTTGGCCGACCAGAATGCCTCGAAAAACGCCGCAACGAAGGTAAATAATGCCGCACCGACGATTACGGGAAACATCCGTTGCGCCGTCTCGTAGAGTGCGTGGCGCCGGCTCAATCGGCCCGGGCGGATCAACGCCAGACCAAGCCGCATTCCGGACAGGCCCGACAACATCAAGCCGGTCAGTTCGAAGCTCGAATGGGTAACGACAAAGGGCCAGAAGGTGCCGCGGGTCGATGGATCCAGACTTAGCCAACCTGCCACGACGCCCATGTTGATGCCGTTTTCCACTACGCTCACCAGCGCGGGAACGCCGGCAAACAAGCCGCCGGCAAAGGTGCGGAAACAGATCGAGACATTGTTCCAGATGTAAAAACCGAACATCTGAAGATCGCCGGCGCTGCCGCCACGCCCGACACTGACACTGCCGGGCTGGTACATCTCGTGCATGGTGGACAGCGCCTTGGCGTCAAGAAAACTGTAAGCAAGATAGGGTTTCCACCAAACCAGAAAACCGCACAGGATGCCGACACCCCAGAACGCCACGGTTACCAGCAAAAGCAGGCGCCATTCCTCGCGCACGCGGCGCGGCAGATCGCGATTCAACCATTGACGCAAAACCATGGGCCGCGCCACGTTCGTGCCGTATAGCTTGCGATGGCACTCAAACGCCAGGCGCCGCAGATAATCGGTCAAGGTCGGCGAGTAGCCGCGCTGCGATGCCAGCGCCAGGCATTGACATAAGCGCCGATAATAAGAAGGCAGCAACTCGTTTTCCAGCGAGGCCTGGTGCAAAATCGCGTCGATTTCGCGCCACAGATCGGCGTGCTCCTCCTCAAACTGCTTTTGTTTCATTGCACTAACCCCGCTACGTACCCGCGCATGCGCTCCAATGACTCCTTGTTCTGCACACCGGTAAGACCTTCGGCGATCGTGCCTAATTCCGCCAGCCGGCCTGGTGGCAGCAGATGTTCACGTTCGAACAAATCGACCAGCGTGCGCTGCTGGTCCGGCGTCAGGGGGAAAGGCAGAGGCAGTGGCTCGGCTTTCGGCAAGCTCATTCGTGTTTGCGCCTTGTCGCTGTAGACAACCAGCGTGCGCGCCACAATATCGCCAATGCGCCGAAACTGATCGTCATACATCATGCTGATCAAGCCTGTGACGTAGACTGCGGGCAGGAAATCGGCAACCCGCAACAGATTGCGCAAGGTGGATTCGCGCCAACCAACGGGCAAGCCGTCTGAGCGCAGCACTTCGATACCGGCAGCACGCTTTCCGACGGTACGGCCATTGAAATACACCTCGCAAATGATCGGGTAACCCCAGTAGGCGACAAACGCCCAGGTCAACATCATCCAGGAGCCGACCTTGCCGAAAAAGCTGCTGACGAAACCCATGGCAAGCAGGGATGCCGCCCAAATGAGCGAATCGATCAGCCAGGCCCAAGCCCGCACGCCGGGTCCGGCAGGCGTCAACGAGAGGCGGATGCCTTCCGGGGTCGTCAGTGAGAGGCGGCCGTCGAGCAACTCAGGCCTTATGGAAGCGGTCGGTTCGCGATGAACACGCGACGTTCAGGAAAGACGCGTCTGGCAAGACGGGCAAATATGGTCGCTTCAAGCTTATCCCTTGGCTGATTCAATCTCTTTTAGCAAGATTGTAACCAAGAATCGAATCCGCGCACGCCCTTGCGCAAATTTATCGCATCAAATGGGCGTGAAGTCCGCCAATATGCCGCAAAGCTCGCGAAGCAGGCATGCAGTTGATCAAGATAAATAGAGTCATACGGCTCGGCAAACCAGCGCGATGATGTCAAATTATCACCAAGCCTCGCGCGATTTTAGGCATTTTGCCTGCGTCATCTGCTTTGCCGGTCTCACCACTGTCACGAGCAATTTCTGGACAGGGAGAGTTGCCCCGAACCGCCGTCCAAAGTCGAATAATTCCCGGTAATCGCCGTTGTCGTGATACCGGCGACAACTGTGCCGCAGACATAGGTCGAACCGCCACTGGAACAGACCAGTTCGACGTTGAATGTCGGCGGCTGGGTCATTCCACTCACAGGCAAGCTCACGCCGGCTGTATTGACTGTGCCAATGACGCTATAGATGCCGGGGGAACTGGAAGACAGGGTCAAATTGACCGTACCGGGGTAAGTGCCGGTGGTCACGCCGCAATAATTCCCTGGAAAGCTGCCAGCGATGGCAGACAGCAAGCCTTGCACTGCCGTCACGACCGCTGCGTCATACGATGCCGGCGAGCCCGACGAACCGACCGCCGCAAGAAAGTTGCGCGCCGCCGCAGCCGCTGCCGATCCGGAATAGGCACTCACCGCATTGAGGCTGGAAACCTGGCCGGAGAAATAGATTGCCACGTTGATGCGATTGTTGACCAATGCCGCATCCAGCAGCCCCTGCGTCGAGGTATTCGCCAAGGCACCGGCCATGATAGACAGTGCGGCGTCGCCCTTGCTCAGCGCCCCGCCGTCGATTGCTTTGGACCAGTAGTCCAGGCCCTGGCTTGCCGGCGGACGGCTCAGGAGATTTTTGAATATCGCCGTGACGAATTGCTGGCTTGTGCCGCTGCCGTAAAGTGTTTGCGATTCCTTGCTGGTGCCGAAACTGTCGATCAGCGATTTGATCGCCGCATTGGAGGAATAGGCTTGCGCCAATCCCGCGATTGTGGTCGGCGCATTGATCTGAGCCAGCGAATTCTCGAAATTCACCAGCCCGGTCGGATCTGCCGGCCGACCGAAATACGAGACGTACAATTGTTGCACCACCGTTGCATAGTCTGCTGCGACCGCTTTCTGTGAAAGCTGCGGCTGCCTGGCCTGCAATTTGGCCGATGAATCGGGCGACGTGCCGTTGTTGCCTCCGCATGCCGAAAGACAGAGTGCCAGCGTGAAGCCACATAGAAAATACGAAAAAACACGGCGCATGAATTGATCCTCCCCCGAGAAATTGACTAGCGACGTCAAACGACGCGGCATTGGTCTAATGTTCGGCGAGTATATACGAGAATCGCGCGCTCTCGTCATTGAGAAAATCGGCAACCGCGCGTCAAGGCGAACGCTTGATCATGAAAACGGGGCGGGCGTCTCCAATCGCAACTTCCGCTTCAAGGTCATGGAGTTGGCAACAGCCTTAAAAAAATGCACGCGGCATTGCTGTTGCTCCTAGCTCTGTGGCACGAAGCCGTGCCCTCAGTGATCGGCAGCAGTTTTGCTTATCCGATCCCCGGGTCCGATATGTTTTTGGGCAAACCAGCCAAGATCCATCTCCAGCGCGTAGCGCACACTTTTATTGGGCGCGGAACAATGATTGTCTTCAGTTTGCGGTTGCATGTCCTCAATATTGAGAATCACGCCATTGTTATCCATGAAAGCCACCGAAAGTGGTATGAGGGTATTTTTCATCCACATGCACACCTTCTCTGCCGGACGTTCGAAATCGAACAGCATGCCTGTGTTCAATGCGAGTGATCGACGGTTCATCAATCCCTGCTCCCGCGCTGCAGCGTTGGATGCCACCTCCACTTGAATCTGATACATCCCGGCGGTCAACTTCATGGTGGAGAAGCTTGCCTGCTGCGCCATGGCGCTGGCGCAGGCCGAAGCCATGCAACCAACAGCAAAGGCCCGGGCCGTGCGAATAGAGAAAACTGGGAATTTCATAGCGTTATTGGTTAATGAGAAATTGGCGTCAACATACCGCAATAGCCAGCTTGAGTTGACAAGGGTCGGAACAGGTTCACTGGCAAGTAACCGCCACCGGCAAAATTGTGCCGCTTGATGGAATCGTGCCAGCACCATTCGTGATCGTGCACGTTTGGCCTGAGGGTTGTACCGACACTGTGACACTATAAGCGGCGCCGACAGCCAATGCCGTAGGGAATACGAAAGAGCCATTGGCGTTGACAACCAGCTTGTCCGTCCCATTGTCCAGGAGGGTCAGCGTCTTGCCAGTGGCCAATCCGGACAGTGTGCCTAAAACATCGTTAGTCGCGCTAACCGTCGCGTTACATGCGACCGCCACATTGGTAACGTCACCGTGGTTTTGCGACACGGTACCGGAACCGTTGGTCACGGTGCAGGTCTCGCCAACCGGTTGCGATGCAACGGTCACATTGTAATTATTCCCGGCCGAAACCTGGGTCGCAAACGTGAAATTGCCATTTGCGCTGACAGTCAGCGGGTCGCTGCCGTTGTCGACCAAGCCCACGGTCGTTCCACCGGACAGGCCCGTTACGCTTCCGCCAATGCTGGCATCGAGCACACCGCCGCAGCCGGCTATGACTGCGCCCACGACAGTAAGTGAGGCTATCACATAGAGGTGCTTGTTTTGGATAACTTGCCGAAACTTGGAATGGTTCATTCAATGCTTTCAAAATGACAGATGGTCGACGGGCAGTTGCAACCGCCCTCTTTCGTCTTGTTGGACTGCAATCCCTGCATAAGGCATCGTCTTGCCGATATCTGACGGCAAAAAACACAAAAAGCTGCGATGATTATAAAAGTTTGGCATGTAAATAGCTGTAAATGCCGGGTAAATTGCGTAAAGCGCCTCGGGCACCGACATTCGGTGTATCGCTCCCGCTCCCCGGCACGGTGGCAATATCACGCCTCATAAGCCACGCCAGCCAATAGACCGTGCATACCCGTGGTTGGTTCCCGAGCAACAATTTCTCAGTGCGACGAACCGATTTCAATCCCAAACTTCGGAAAGCCGACCCATGGCCCAAAGTCTTGACTTCACCTTGCTGGACGTTTTCGCGGCCGAGCCCTTCGCGGGCAACAGCCTGACGGTATTTCCGCTCGAATCGGCGCTCCCGACCGCAGTGCTGCAGAAAATCACCTGCGAAATGCGCCAGTTCGAATCGATCTTTGTCTGGCGCGGGCACGACCCCATTACCTTCAGTGTGCGAATTTTCACTATGGAAGAAGAGCTCGACTTTGCCGGCCATCCCATCATCGGCGCGGCCGTCTACGCGCATCGACATCATTTTGGCGGTGTGGCTGAAGTCGACCTCCTCATCCAAACTGCCCAGAAGAAGGTGTCCGTCACGAGCCGGCATCATGAGGGCAAGTGGCGCGCAGAAATGGATCAAGGCATTGCCCAATTCCTGCGGCCATTGGAGCGTAGCGCATGGCCTCCGTTGCTCGCCGCCCTGAATCTCACTATCGACGACCTTGCTACCGGACTCGCCCCGCAAGTCGTGTCGACCGGCCTGCCCTATCTTATCGTGCCGATTACAAGCGGAATCGAACGGTCAGCCATCACAGTGCGCGACTTTGAGCCTATGCTGGCGCGGATAGGCGCAAAATTTGTGTTCGTGCTCGACGTCAAGCGGCACGAAGGTCGTACCTGGGACAACGACGGCCGCATCGAGGACAGCGCCACCGGCACCGCTGCGGGTCCTGCGGCCGCCTTCCTCGTCAAGCACGGCCTTTGCGAAAAAAATGCACCCATCCTTCTCAATCAGGGCCGTTTCGTCGGCAGGCCAAGCACCTTGATAGCGACCGTCTACGGTGAAGACCAATTGGGCGTGCGCGTTGCCGGTCAAGTCATACCAATGGGACACGGTACACTCGATTTGCCTGACATAACGCCAGCGGCAACTTGAACGGCACGCCAGCGCCGCGCGGATTACCACTATTCGTCCGATTCTGCTCCACTGCAAGGGCCAACGTTCGCACCGCCAACCACCACCGAAATCGCCCTACCATCTTTGCTTCATGTTAAATTTACGCAAGCAACATGCAGATAAGCATGCGGGGGCAATTCTCAACAGGGAGCCGTCATGAGCAGCGAAATTCAAACAGAATCCATGCTTAGCCCATTCACCATGGTGCAATGGTGGCAAAAGCAAATGCAATCGTTCATGCCAATCGGCATCCTGGACGAACCTATCTTGCCCAATGGAACGTTTGCCGGCATCGTCATCAACGAACAGAACTCGACGGATCCGCAAACCGAACGTCATATCGTCAATCAGGTCAGCTATGGCAAACAAATCGGCTGGCTGGTCGATGCGGTGGACGTATTAATTGCCGAGCGCACCGCCAAGGCCCCCAAAGCGCAGGATCAGGCCAAATTGAAACAATTGCGAGACTTGAAGAAAGAAATCGACGGCCTCAAGAATCAGGTGGCTCAATCCCGCTTTGAACGCGTAAAAAGTGAGCTTGCACGACTCGCCCCCGACGAACTGGCCGACTGCCGGCAACAGATCAATGTGCTGCTGGCCCAGCAAGGAAAATAAGACCAGACGCCGCATCGTCGAGAAACTGCGACGAAAGGCAAAGCATCCGGTCCGCGCTTGATCGGCGACGACCGTAACAAGGTGACGGGCCGGGCCACATGCAACGCATACTTCTGATCCTGACCGAATTTCCGCCACGCATAGGTGGCATGCAAACCCATGCAGCCTACCTCTCGCGTCACTTGCACGAGCAAGGCTACCGGCTTGAGGTATTCACCCACCGCTCCTGCGATCCAGTTCTGTCGCAGGAAGCAGCGGCCCACGACCGGGCGCAGTCGTTCCCAATACACCGCATTCTGGGGCGTCTTTCCTACCAACACAACCTGGAGTTGCTGGCACAGCACGCGCAACGCTTCGCGCCCGATTTGATCTATGCATCGACCGTGTTCTACGGCATCCTGCAGCAACGCACCGGCATCCGCGTGGTTTGCCGTTCCGTTGGCAACGATTTAATGCGTCCATGGTTGGGCTACCCGTTCAAATGGGGTAGTCACCTGCTCAATAGCGCCCGCATGGAAAAGCTATTACACCCGTGGCTTGAACGACATCGCTACCCGGAGTGGGTCGACGTCTTGTTTCGCAAAAAACGTGAACTCGCGGCCGCCAAGGCGGCACGTGCCGCCGAGCACATCTTCGCCAATAGCACCTTCACCGCCAACCTGCTGCACGCACTGCAAGTGGACGAAACGCGCATACAGACCCTGGTTGGCGGCGTCGACAGCCTGCGCTTTCACAAAATGGAAACGTGCAGGCGCACGCTGCGCCGAACACTCGGTCTGCCGGAATCCGGCTATCTTTTGATGACGGCATGCCGTCTGGTCGCGAAGAAAGGTATTGATCTACTTGTAGAAGCACTACCGCAACTGCGCGCGAAACTGCCACACGTGCATTTGATCGTCGTCGGCGACGGAAAATATCGTAATCGCCTTGAGAGACAATGCCTGGAACAGGGCATCCACAACATCACATTTTCCGGCCGCGTTGCGCATGACATGATTCATCATTACTACGCTGCCTGCGACCTGTTTGTCCTGGCCAGCCGCGAAAGCATCAATTCCGCAACCGGCACACGCGATGTGGAAACCATGGGGCGGGTATTATGCGAAGCGAATGCAGCCGGCATCCCGGTCGTGGCAAGCCGCACAGGCGGGATTCCGAGTGTGATAGAGGATGGCGTCAACGGCTTGCTGTTCGAGGCGGAAAACATTGAACAGCTGGTTGGCAGGATCATCTATCTGAAGGAAAATCCTGATGTGCGCGGGAATATCGTTCGGCACGGCTTATCCCGTGCGCGCGAGGAATTCGACTGGAGCAGTATCGTGAAGGAACATTCAAGGGTATTTGATCGCCTGCAACTGCCTGTCACTATTGAAGACGTATCCTGAATTGACACACCGCCCGCCCGCAATGATCCGGCACGGTACCCCCGCTGCGGCAAACGGCAATGCGCATCGCCATTCTACAAAAGGAAGCCAAATTGGAATCCAGTGAAGTTCGAAGTGAGCTCCTTACCTTGCGCGCCTTGCTGCGCGAATTCGTGCAAGAACGCGACTGGGCCAAATTTCATACGCCCAAAAACCTGG
>DATBQE010000162.1:0-59734 GCA_036561005.1 Burkholderiaceae bacterium
GGATTGCAGATCGCGCAGGCTGAGTACCACGTTCTGCATTTTCCCTCGGCGATCAGGTACTACGATTGCGACTATCGTTGCGCCCAGGTCGATATATGCCAGTTTCATGCCGAGAAGATTTTGCACAGTGACGCGCTGCACAGGTTCACCCGAATGCGTGTTACCCCATTGTTCGACCTGCTGTTCCGCACAAAACGCCTGGGCAGCGACGCTGAGCATGGCGACGCATAGCGCATGGCCGATGCCGGTGCCGTTGACAAGCTTGCTCTTGGGCTGCTGGGTCGAATTCAATTTCTATCCGATGAAAAATCAATTACGGCGAGTGCAGATCGCGCACTCGCCTGTCGTTGCTTCTGCGCTGACGAAACGCGCAGGCCGTCTCAAAACTTCGCGTCGAGGCGCACACCGCCATAACGGAACGCGTCGCGCGCGGGCGTCCATGTTGTCGAGGGCGTCGATACGGTGCCGGTCTTGAATGCGGAGCCAAACCCGCCGGTTCCGCCGGTTGCATACTGCCTGTCGAAAACATTGTTGAGGAAACCCGTCAAGGTGTATCGCCTGCTTTTGTCCTTGATGCCGAAGCCAAGGTTGGTGATGCTGTATCCGGGAAGCTTCAAGGTCGGATCCTGATTGATGTTGGTAAACACCGAGCTTTGGGCGCGCGTATTGAAGGACACGAATTCGTCGAACGAGTAGTCGGCGAGCGGAATGTCGTATTGGCCGCCGAGGTTGAATTTGCGCATCGGCGCCTGCGGCAACATGCCGTTATCCTCGTTGCATGTTCCCGCAACGCTGCCGTTGGATACGGCGCCGGGCAGGCACAAACCATTTGTCCAATCCTTGATCGTCGCTCGCGTGTAGGCAAAGCCGAAATCGAGCACGAGGTTTTTTGCCACCAAGGCCGACGAGTCGATTTCAAATCCGTGCGAATTCACGCGCGGGACGGAATTGAGCACCGCTTCGGTCGTGCCGTCCGGCAGTGTGATCGTCGAGCTTTGCTGGTAGTTCCTGAAATTGGTATTGAATATGGCCGCGCTGACTGTCATGCGGTTATGGAACAAATTCGCCTTGAGGCCGATTTCCTCGTTTCTCGATGTCTCGGCGGGAACGGGGTCGAAGGCGTTTTCCAGTGGTCCCATGCCGCTGGTGACGTCGTATGCCTTACCCTTGTAGCCGTCCGAAAGCAGGCCATACACCATGAGTTCGGGAGTGAATTGGTGCTGCAGGCTCAGCTTGCCGGTGACGGCATCGTCGGCATTGCCGTCCGGGTTCAATCCGCCCGCGACGCCGTTCGCCTGGAAACCGCAACCAACCGACTTGACGGTCGGACAAGGGATGATCCCCGCAGGTCCGGCTGGACCGGTTTTCGGGTTGTAGAATGCCATCGAGTAGCCGGAGACCTCGCGGTTATAGCGTACACCGCCAAGCACAGTCCAGGTTGGCACGAATTCCCAGGTCGCCTGGCCGAAGATGGCATGGTTGACATTGAACGTCGTGGCATCGTAGGCAATCGGCGTTGTGGCGGTTTCGTATATGCCGCGCGTAAAGTCGCGCACAATGCCGTTCCTGCCGTAAAACAATCCCGCGACATACTTGAATGCGCCCTGGTCGGACGATACGAAGCGCAATTCCTCGGTTGTCGAGCGCACGTCGTAAGTACCAGTCTGGGTATAATCCCCCGAGGCGCCGATGGTGCCTGCCAATTGCCCCACCTTGGACCCCGGTATCAGGGGCTGCCCATTGGTCGGCGCCACAATCGGCAGATTGCCGAGAATGTTGGCTGCGCTGAAGTCCTGCTCGCGCGAGTCGTTGGCAAGATAGATATCGTCCGACGATATCAGCATTACTTTGCCGCCGTTGGGGAGCTCGAAGGTGGATTTCAAGCCAAAGCCGCGGTCCGTCGATTCAAGTCCGGTAAAGGCGCCGTTGCGGATCGTGGTATTGGTGGCCGATGGGGTGATGCCGGCCTCCAGAACGGCGGCAGCCAAGGCTGGGTTCTTACTTTGGCCCAGATAGTAGCTACCGGTCTCGGCCATGCTCTTTAACGCAAAAACGCAACAGGCATTGAGCTCGTGGTTGAAATGGGGTGACAGCTCAAACGTCAGACTATCGGTCGGCGCCCATTTCAACTTGGCCATCAGGGTCCGGCCGCCATAGCCATTGGTCTTGCTGCCGTCTCCGGCGATGTTGTCCACATTGCCGGGGAAGCGTTCGTCGAGCGCGGTGATGCGAAACCCCCATTTGTCGTTCAATTCACCGCCGACTGCCGCGCCGACACGCCATTCGCCGTCGCTCGAGTAGTAAGCTTGCCCCGAGGTGCGCACCGGGCCGGAGATCGGCGTCGTGACAATATTGATGGCGCCTGCGATGGCCGCTTTGCCGAACAAGGTGCTTTGCGGTCCTTTCAACACCTCGATGCGGGTGACATCGGACAAGTCGGTCAAGGCCTTGAACTGAACGCCGGATGACGGGATGTCGTCAATTACCGTTACCACATCCGACTCCACCCCAACACCGATCGAGGACGTGCCGACGCCGCGCATATTGATGCCATTGTTCGCCGGTGTCGTGCCGAAAGTCATCGATAGTGCCGGTTCCATATTGATCACGTCGTCAAGCTCGATGACGTTGTTGCGTTTGATGACTGCATCGGTCATCACGGAAATCGCCATCGGCACATTCTCCAGCTTCTCGACCCGCTTGTTGGCCGATATCACGATGGTCGCCAATTGTTGTGCCCCGTTGTCTGGAGGCGTTGCCGCAGTTTCCGCAGCCTGTTGGGCATGTGCGTTCTCCATGAAAGCCAGCATGGCAAGCGCCACTGCCGAGGCCATGGGTTTCACGCGGGAACTGACACTTCGCTGATCAATACCTTGTTGCATTACTGTCTCCTCTTGTATGTTTGGTGTAATGTACTCAAACTGTTTTTCCGGACTTGCCGTGTGCCCTCAACGATGTTTCGGTTACGCTGATTGCATCGGACATTGCGAAAAACAAGCGTCTTCCCGGCCTTTCAACTTCTGATAACTTAATCGCAACCTCTCGAAGGCATCATTCGGGTTGCTGGTACTTGATGGTCCACATGATCGTCATGGGTTCTTTCATCGTGAATTTCTTGCCGACGCAGGTCACGTGGCTTTTCATGGGACCACTTGGTGCCTGGTACAGGCTGCTGCCGGCGGTCTGCTCGACCCGGCATTCGTCGAGGCCGGTAACCTGGAAATCGGTCACTGCCCCCGACGCAAATCGCACCGCGTTTCCGTCCAGCTTGGCACCGTCGGAAAACGAAGCGAATTCGAGCGATACCTGCTCCACGTCAAGTGGAACCGCCGGCGTATATTTGTCGATCCGCGTGATCGTTCCAGTCTCCATGATGTATTCGGTCTCCAGTTTCAGACGCGCGTCCTTGACCGGTGCGGCGCTGCCTGGCTTGTCGAGTTCGTCCTGGCGAAAATTGACATGGACAGTGCCGTGCTCCTCGGACGAACGGATATCCTTGATGAATGCCGCGCCTATCAATTGACTGCCGTCGGCCAGAGTGAATTTCGGCAGCAATTGCGGATGCTGGTAGCCACTGTCGGCGATGCCGGACACGATGCCGTGGGCAAACGGCAGTGGGTAATAGGGGCTGTTGGCATGCTGTTCAGCGCCGCCGTTGACCATCAGCAGACTGAACACGGCACGCCGGTCGCGGAAGACCGCCAACGCCCGGTCGTATTCGCCGCGCGCAAACCATGTGAGGCTGAAGCGCGGCTGCGTTTTGTCCAGCCAAGCCTGCAGGTCGGCCCTGGGTGCCTGATCCTTGAAGCCTGCCCTGTTCCACATTTCATTGGTGGCGATCAATTGATGCAGCAGCGAAAAATTTTCGCCGAGTATCCTGTTCTTGCCGCGATAGGCATCTGTGCGGCGTCCCTGGTCCCACAGGTCTACCGAATGCGTGGCCGGATTGAACCAGAAGCCGACATACCTGGCGGCGATGCGGCTGGAGTAAGCGTAGGCGTACTGCTTTTCTTCCGGCACCAGCACGTCGAGATAGGCGGCGGTGGAAAGTATTTCGAGCATGGCGGTTTCGCCATATGGCCCGAGACTGCGTCCAAAACTGAAGCCCTCACCTGTGTCGCTTGCCTCATTCAAGGCCAGATTCGCGGTCTTGCGCAGCATTGCTTTTAATTCCGGCGTGACACTCATTCCGGTTTCGATGAAGCGTTCGCAAATTTCCGCCACCAGCAAGATGCTGTAACGGTCAAAGCGGCCGTCGCCCGAAGTTTCGTCGGAAAAACCGTACTTCCCGGAATAGGCGGCATAGTGCTTGAGCATTTGCTCCATCAGGATTTTGCTGCCGCTGTCGTCTTCCCATCCAAGCAGCATGCGCAGGCGTGCGATGCTGAACGCAACACCGTAGTAATTGGTCGGCAGCTTGATCAACTTGAAGTCCGGCTGGGTGACAAAGTTTCTCCAGTCCAGCTCCTTCTTGAGCAGCGGCAGTGTTTGCGGACTGATCGCCTGGTCGAGCAAGCCGGCCTGCTTCAGCTTGTACAGGGTCGAGACGTAGTAATAGATGCCCCAGGTATGGTTATCCATATGGACCGTCATGTCTGCAGCGTCGCGGAATTCGCGCATGACCTTGTCGAATTTGGGGTCGTCCTTCGGCGTATGCAGCAACACGTCGCCCAAACCGGCGGCGATCTTCCCGGGCAGGAATTTATCGTTGCTCTGGAAGGGCGCATAGCCGTCTATCGATATCCGATCCTTTTCCGCATCGAGCTTCTGAAGGAAATAGTCGAGTTGCGGATAGGCCTGTTCCTGCACGATTCGATTCATCGGAACATTTGCCGGTGCTGCAAGCGCGACCTGCACGGCAATGAGCTGAATTGAGCCGGCCAGCAAGAGAGTTCGGTAAATTGAGTGCGGTGTAATCATGAGTATTCGAGTTCGCAGGGCAATGGAAGGCAATCGTTTACTTCACAACACCAAGGCTATCTTCATTGATAAACTTCTTGGGTAGCTGCCATCCGGTGAAATAGTAAGGAAAACGTTTAACCGAATAATAAGCAGTTTTTCTGCGAACGTAAAGAAATTCGGAAATTTAAATGTATCCGTTGCCTGATATTGACGTTGTCGTGCGGCAATACAACAGATTCAAGGCGCCCGTTTTGTCTACGGAAGCGTCCTTCCTCCCTTTCACAGTGCCTGGCTTGACGTCGTGCGCGAAGGTGGACGCGTGACCGGCTTTCGATGATGCGCGCGGCGTTTGGCCGAATCAGCGCCCGGGCCAATCTTTACTTGCCGCCCTGAATCGCTTAAGATGGTGAAACGTTTTCCCAATCTGATGAAAAAAAAGACTTCCACCATACGTGACGTGGCGACAGCAGCAGGCGTGTCGACTGCCACCGTCTCCAAATTCGTCAATGGCGCGCAGCGCTTCTCGCCACTTGTGGAGGCCAAGCTCAGGGCCGTGATCGAGAACCTGGGCTACAGTTCCAACCCGCTCGCGCAGTCGATGATTACCGGGCGCACCAAGTCGCTCGGCCTTTCCATTCTCGACATCAGCAACCCGCACTTTGCCAGCATCGTCAAAGGCGCCAATCGCGTGGCGGAACAGCACGGCTATACACTGGTGCTGGGCAATACCGAAGAGAACTCGGGCAATGAACGGCCGCTGCTCGAGGCGCTGAGCCGGCGCGCCGATGGCATGATCATTTTCTCGCGCATGCCGGAACCGGAAATGGAGTGGATGACCCACTTGCAGAAGCCACTGGTTTTCTTTGGCCGGCTTACCCACCTCAATCTTCCCAGTGTTGCCAGTGAAGACCGGCGTGGCGGTTACATGATTGCGCAGCATCTCCAGGTGCTGGGCCATAAAAGGATTGCCTACCTAGGCTTTTCCAAGTCACGCAGAAACGACGAGCGCCTGGGAGGCATCAAGGATTGCCTCGATGCCCATCGTTTGCCGCTTGCCGTCTTCGATACGAACCTGCCGTCGGCTCTTGAAGGCGAGCGCATTTGCTCTTCCATCATGCTCGATTCGCAGCGTCCCGATGCGCTCATTTGCTACAACGACCTGCTGGCCCTCGGTTTCATGAAAGAAGCCCAGACACTGGGCTTCCGCTTGCCGGCTGACATTTCCGTGGCGGGCTTCGACAATATCGAGTTTGGCCGCTATACCTATCCGGCGCTGACCACTGTGGATTTGCAAAGCGAGCAAATGGGCGTATCGGCGACCGAGAAGTTGATCGCCATCATTGAAGGCAAGCCGACCGACGATTTCACATCGATCGAGCCACAACTGGTCGTGCGCGCGTCGACGCAAAACCGGTCCTGAGTCCCCAGTCGCCGGATCGCTCGTTCTGGATCGAGCGGCTCCACAATGCCTTACCCAGGTTCGGTCATACATATACATCCGTTTCGAAAAGTAATCGTTTTTTCTCATGTCCTCTTTACCTTGCCGTCGAAATCAAATATATTGCGTAGTTAATCGTTTAACTTAATCGTTTAACTTAATCTTTTTCGATGCAGACATGTATCGAATTGGCGCGCAAAGGACTGATTCCATGACGCAGCAAGCAATTGGCAGGTACCGATGGACGATTTGCGCCCTGCTGTTTTTCTCGACCACGGCCAATTATCTCGACCGTACGGTCCTGAGTCTGCTGGAGCCGCGCCTTGCAGCCGAATTCGGCTGGACCAACAGCGATTACGCCAACATTACCTCGATATTTCTGTTCGTCTATGCGATTTCGATGCTGTTCGCCGGCCGTATCATCGATCGCATCGGCACCAAGAAAGGCTATATCTTTGCAATCAGCATATGGTCGGTCGGCGCCATCATGCATGCCTTTGCGATTCCGCTTGGCGAGGCAATTGCCTTCATTTTCAAGAACCTTGGCCTGACAGCCGTCTCGGTGTCCATTGCCGGGTTCATGCTTTCCTACGCCGTGCTGGCTTTCGGCGAATCCGGCAATTTCCCGGCCGCGCTGAAAACGACCGCTGAATATTTCCCCAAGAAGGAGCGCTCGCTGGTCGCGGGTATTTTCAACTCCGGCACCAACATCGGCGCCATCCTGGGGCCACTCACGGTGCCGTGGATCGCCGCAAGCTGGGGCTGGCAGGCGGCATTTGTCATCGTCGGCACGGTGGGGCTGTTCTGGATCGTGTTCTGGCTGATTTTCTATGACAAGCCGGCGCAGCAAAAACGCCTTTCCAAGGAAGAGCTCGATTACATCAACAGCGATCAAATTGCTTTGCCGGCTTCAGAAACAGGCGCCGGCGACGGTGAGGTGCGCCTGTCCTGGATTCAATTGCTGGGATTCAGGCAGACCTGGGCTTTTGCATTCGGTAAATTCATGACCGACGGCGTCTGGTGGTTCTTCCTCCTGTGGTTGCCCAAGTATCTGTCGGTGCAATACGACTTGCACAATACTGCAATTGCCCTGCCGCTGGCGGTGCTGTACAGCATGACGATGATCGGCAGCATCGGCGGTGGCTGGCTACCCACTTATTTCATCAACCGCGGTTATTCGGTGCCCAACGCCAGGAGAAGGGCGATGCTGCTGATCGCTTTTTTCCCCCTTGTCGTACTGTTCGCACAGCCGCTGGGTTCGCTTAGCCTGTGGATTCCCGTACTGCTGATCGGGATCGGCGCATCGGCGCATCAGGCATGGTCGGCCAATCTATTTACCACGCCGTCCGATTCCTTTCCAACCAAGTCTGTCGCTTCGGTGATCGGCATCGGCGGCATGGCCGGAGGTATGGGAGGCGTGCTGTTTCAAAAGGGAAGCGGCTGGTTGTTTGATTATTACAAGGCGTTGGGCCATGTTCAAACGGGCTACATGATTGTGTTCTCGATTTGCGCGATGGCTTACCTGATCGCCTGGGTCGTGATGAAAACGCTGGTGCCGGTGCATGCAGAAATTTCATATTCGGACAAGGCATGACGTCAATGCATCCTCTGCAACACGCCAACTCGGGAGTATCGACATGACAAACACGGTTGCAATCGAACGCGTTGTCGCGCCTGTCTGCACGGTGGGGGAAAGCCCGTTGTGGAACGCCGAAGAGGGCGCGTGGTATTGGGTGGACATTCCGGCCCGGACCATCTGGCGTCTCGACGCCGCGAGCGGCGCCCTGCGGAACTGGACGGCCGCCGAAATGATCGCCTGCATCGCACAGAAGGAAAGCGGCGGCATGATCGCCGGCATGGAAAGCGGGATTTTCAGTTTGGATTTGGGCGACTCCGAGCAGGTCGGCGCCACCTGGCTTGCCGCGCCCGACGGACTCGGTGCCGGCATGCGCTTTAACGATGGCCGTTGCGACCGGCAGGGGCGGTTCTGGAGCGGCACCATGTTCATGGATATGGCGGCGGAGCGGTCGATCGGCAATCTGTATCGTTACACGGCGCCGCACGGGCTGTCTCAGGCTATCGTCTCCGGATTGCTGGTGCAAAATGGCCTGGCCTGGTCGCCCGACGGGCGCACGATGTATTTGTCGGATTCGCATTCGTCGCGGCAATTGATTTGGGCGTTTGATTACGACGGCGATGAAGGCATGCCCCATAATCAGCGCGTATTTGTCGATATGAATGCGTATCCCGGAAGGCCGGATGGCGCCGCCGTGGATGCCGATGGCTGCTACTGGATTTGCGGCAATGACGGTGGCTGCGTCCTGCGATTCACTCCGGACGGGACCCTCGACAGACGCATCGATTTGCCGATGGCAAAGCCTTCCATGTGTGCTTTCGGCGGTGCGAAAATGGACACCATGCTGGTCACTTCCATTAGTGCCGGAAAAGCAGAGGGTGACACATGGGCCGGTGCAGTACTTCTGCTGCGGCCCGGTGTCAGCGGTATCGAGGAAACATGCTATTGCGAATCGACCACGGCAGCGTGATGGTAAAAGCGCCCAAAACGGGATCGGCCGCCCACTTCGTGCGGCAAATGACATAGGCAAAGAATTTTTTCGTGCCGATCCCGATTGTTGCTCAATGCAAGTCATTCATAGGCGCCCAGGCGTTTTTGTTCATTGAAACTGAAGCGCGCGTCGCGCAGCTGTTGTAGCGCTGCCTGGCGGTCAGTGTCGCTCAATGCAGCATTACCCAATACCCTGTTGCGTTGCTCGACGTAGTCTGCGATCCGGCTTTTCCAGCTTGCCGTTTCCTGGTCGACTGCAGCCATGCGCGCTGCAGCTTCCGGTGAGAATGCTGTGGCGCGCATGCGATAGATTTCGTCTTCGCCGGCGCCGGCCGCGCGCATTTTCGCCGCCGTCTCCTCTTCCTTGGCAACAACGAGCGGTGCTTCGCGTTCCTGGCGCAGGGCAGGAGGCAGGTCGGCGTCGAGTTTCGCCAGCTTCGCGCGTTTTTCTTCAGCGCTCAATTTCGGATCTTCGGCGATTTCCCAGCGTGCCACGGCATCGAGGTCAAAGGCGTCGTCGAAGCCGAACATGCCGCTGATTTCCTTGGGCGAAAAGAAACGGGTTCGCACCTGTTGCATGGCTATCAGGCGCGCGCGCATCGGACTCATGCCGGGCATTTTCGGCGGGTTCTTTTCCAGGTCGATCAATGCCGTCTTGTATTCGATATAGCGCGCCAACAATTGTTTTGCCGCAGGCAGTGCGGCAGGCGGCAGTTGGCGTTGCAACTGCAATTCGATTTCCGCCTGGATTTGCGCGAGCGATTTTTCACCAATGGCGCCGAGGTAGTAGTCAAACATGTGACGCAACTCGGCGTCGGCAACAACGGCATTGTCATCGGCGGTTTTGGCTTGTCCGTCCGGTGCAGTGCCGCGCATCGATTTGACGAAGGCGAACATGTCGGGTTCGGCCTGCGGTGTTTGCGTCTTGTCCTTGGGCGAGGGCGCGACGACGTAAAAGACAGCGGCGGCGAGCGCCACCGAAGCCAGCAATAGGCGGGTGCGGTTTTTCATGGTATCCATGCGGGACCCGACCCTGGAGCCGGGTCCCGGCAGTCAATTGCTACAGACCCAGACCTTGCAGGCGGTTGGCTTGTTGCCGGAAAACCGTGACCGGGCTTGTCTCGAAGATGTTGACCAGGCCCAGGGTCTGGTTCACTTCATCGAGATGGTTCATGCCGTAGTTGTCGCGGATCACCGTGCCCAGATGGCTCGAGCAAGTACCGACCAGGCCATCGTTCGACGCGCCTGCGAAGGCGAACGAAGTGAGCACCAGGAAAGGGTCGGAGATATCGAGGATATTGGTGCCAGGTTGGCCGCCGCTCCAGGAGAAGTAGTGCACACCGTTGACCTGGGCCGCGCCTTGGCCGCAAGCTGTGGTGGGAATGCCTTCCGGATGAGCGGCGTTGAACTTGAGGGAACCGGCCGTGCTGAGCGAGGTGGCCGCGGCGATCGAATTTTGCGGCAAGCTCGGCGCGCCGGACAGGAAGCTGATCAGCTCGGCCAGGCCGTTTGTGACCGAAGTCAGGGCAGTGCGCGATATCGAGTTGGGTGGTGCGATGCCGAGTAGTATGTCAGCCACGGGGGTGCCCTTATTGACGCCGCCCACCGTACTGACCGACGCAACCAGGTCGGGGCGAACCGAGGCGACGTAGCGCGCTGTCGGACCCCCATGGCTGTGGCCGATCAGATTGACCTTGCTGGCACCGGTTGCCGCCAGTATCTGTTTGATCTCGACCAGCAACTGTTCGCCGCGTACTTCGGTGCTGTTGGCAGCCGATACTTGCGACACAAATACCTTGGCGCCTCCTGAGCGCAAGGATTCGGGGATGTTGTAGAAATATTCAACAGGGCCGATGTTGTCAAAGCCTAGCAGCCCATGCACCAGCACGATGGGATACTTGGTTTGCGTATAGCCGGTGGCCCAAGACGCCGGCGCGAGGAAAAAACTCAAAAGCGAACAAGCAAGCAACAGTCTCCAAATTTTCATTTTTGTCTCCTAGATTATTAGTGGAACGTACAACTCCTTCTTTCAATGTCGCGTCTCTTTGGGCGCTTGTGGTTGGGCATCAGGGTGTGTATTGCAAATGGCGCAATCGTTGGTTCAAAATAAATACCGAGCAATCGCTCGGTATTTGTCATCCTAGGACGATGTGTTCAAAAATGCTAGGTGCGGCGCAGCAATTGACGTGCGAATGAAACAATCGCGTTCGGCATAGTTTCCTCTGGTCAAAAAACAGGCTTATTATGTTTCTCTCAAGCCAAGAAAGCGGGTTTTTGCGCCGCACCAACTGGTGCGCGTAATGTGTGGCGATGGCATCAGGTGATAGCGATAGGCAACATTAACCTGAGCAAATGGACGCAAAACTGCGTTCAACCTGTATGATTTGAACGATTTATAGAATTTGCCGATTGTATTTGTCGAGGAAGCCAGATCACCGAAATGTCCAGTTACGCATGTCGCATCAACCGCCCCAAAGTCGGCCCCTGGCTGGCGCCGCTGTTGCCTGCGCTCGTGTTCTTTGCGATGTGTTTGCCCGCTTCCGCACTTGTTGCTGCAGAGGGCGAGCCGGAGCAAAATGCAACCTTGCAACTGGCTGGCAAGATAGCCCAGGCATCGGGCGGTGATGACAGGGCCACACGATTGGCGCTGTTGACCAGTTACGAAAGCGTATACGGCAGTATCGATAAAGTGCCGGCACACTGGCCGGCACTGGTCAGGCGTGTCTTGGTGTGTCAGCAATTGTCGAATCGCGTATGCATGCGCTCGTCGGTCGATGCATTGCACAAGCTGGGCGGCACCGACGCCTTGCAATTGACGCACCTGTTCGAGGTCTCACGCTACGGGATGTCCGCGGCATCGGTCAAGAATCGGCTTAATGATGCCGAGGATCTGGTCTCCGGACCGGACGCGCCCCCGCAGCCGGTTTTGGTTGCAAAGGCGACACCGGTTCCCCAAGCAGCCAAGCCAAAAAATATACCGGCCGACGTGGCGCCGCCTGTGCCGGCCGTCGCGGTCAACCTGCCGGCGACCGTGGCGACACCGGTCGAAAAGCCTGTGCCGGTGGCGTCAACGGAAGTACCGGCGAGGCCCGCATCCGAACAACCGGCTCGTACGCCGGCAAAAGCAGTAGCGCCGCGCACCTTGACGCAACGGGCGGCCGCGCGTTTGAACAAGCTGGGATTTGAAGACCAGGCGGGTTTCTTTCTCGATGCCTTGTTTGCAGCCGTGGCAATCTGCCTGATATTGCTCTTCCTGCTTTTCTCCAGCGCGCGCGCGCGCCGGCTCGAGCGCAGGCTGCGTCTGCAGGCGTTACAGGAAATCCAGCGCCAGGAGGAATTGCGCGGCGAAGAGAAGATCAAGACCGACCACGAACTGTGGTCAGAGCAATTGAAAAGCGAGGTCGCGCTGGAAGCGCAAAAAGCCCACGCGGAGAACGTCTTGCGCACGGTCCAGTCGACGGCCGACGAGGCCATGAAGGCGGAGCGTCAGCGTTTCCAGATGGAATATGACCAGGCCGCGCAGGCTTTCAATGCCGAAAAGCGGCGCTTGAGCGAGGCGCTCAAGGCGGAGCAGTTGAAGACCGAGGAAATGGTCAAGGCGGCAAAGGCACGCGCTGATCAGGCAATCGACGCTTACGACCAAATGGCGGCCCGCGAGCTCGTATATGCGCACAAGCAAAATGACGAATTGCAGGAGGCGTTGAAGGCTGAGCAGCAACTGCGCGAAGCGCTGGAGTCCAAGGTCGGGGACGCCATGCAGCAGGTCGAAGCCTACAAGCAAAGAGAGTCGCGCTGGCAGGAAGCGGTCAATATCGAACAGCGCGGACGTGCATCGGAGGCACGCCTGGCAGCCGAAAAACTGAAAGCCGCGCAACAGGCGGCGGCTGCCTTGCAGGCTTCGCTGGCTGCGACGCGCGCGCTCAATGCCGACCTGGAACGTCGCGCCGACGAGGCCATGAAGGCCGCAGAGATGAGAATCGCCGAGGCGGCAGGTGCCAAGGCCATGCCGGACGCGGACCAGGGGCAAGGCGCCGGGCAACGCAATCAAAACTATTGAGGTTCAGGCATGATGCTCAGCTTTCTTCCCCCTCCCAAAAGCAGGAGAGAGAAGCAAGCCAACAGGACGCAATCAGAATCTTCCCTCGCTACCCAACCGCATTCAAATCGGCTTCCGAAGTAAACGAATCGGCATAAAACTCTTCTTCAGGCAATTTGCACTGTGCGACAAAGTCGCGTTTGGCGGAATCGACTACGATGGGCGCGCCGCAGGCATAAACCTGATGCGCCGACAAATCGGGGAAATCGGTGATCACCGCACGATGCACGAAACCGGTCCTGCCGGTCCATTGATCTTCGGGCTGGGCGTCGGATATCACTGGCACGTAGCTGAAGTCCGGCAGTGTGGCAACCCATTGTTCGCACAGCGCATGCATGTACAAATCCTTGGGACGGCGGCCACCCCAGTACAGCACGATGGGACGCTTGGAGCCGTTGTGTTCGAGTTGCTCGATGATGGCCTTGATCGGCGCAAAGCCGGTGCCGGACGCCAGCATGACGATGGGTTTGTCGGAATCTTCGCGCAGGAAGAAGGTGCCCAGCGGGCCCTCAAAGCGCAGAATGTCGCGTTCCTTGAGCGTACCGAATACATGATCGGTGAACAAACCGCCCGGCATGTGGCGGATGTGCACGGTGACATGCTCGTCCTTGTGCGGCGCATTGGCCATGCTGTAGCTGCGGCGCTTGTTGTCCTTGAGCATGAACTCGATGTATTGCCCGGCCAGGTATTGCAATCGTTCGTTGGCCGGCAGTTGCAGCGACAGGATGATGACGTCGTCGGCGACTCTCTCGATCTTGGCAACGCGGGCCGGCATCTTCTTGATCTGGATTCCGCCCACACCCTGCACTTCGCGTGCCTCGATGACCAGATCGGAATGCGCAATGGTGCAGCAGAACAAGGCCTGCCCCTGCGCCTCTTCGGCAGCCGATAGCGCGCGTTCCTGATGCTTGCCCAGGGTGATCGTTCCCGATATCAGTTTGCCTTTACAACTGCCGCAGGCGCCGTTTTTGCAGCCATAGGGCAGGCCGACGCCGGCGCGTATCGCCGCGGCTAAAACGGTTTCATCTTCATCACAGGTGAACTGGTGGCCGCTCGGCTGGACGCTTACTTGAAAAGTCATAATATGCAATAAAAGACAGTGGGGGAAATACGTTGTAAATGCCGGCTCATGGTGAAATCTGCCGATCGTTGCCGTAAACGATTAATTTTGGTCAATCAATAGCGCGCGCTATTTTCTCATTTTTTGACCGGCAGCAGTGGCCAAGAACTGGCAAGCCACCCGTGCCGGTCTGCAATTATGCCTGTGAATGGCATTGTTTTGCCGGATAATGGGCGCTCAATTTTTTGTCCAATTTACATGAAAACAATCGGAAAACCACGTTTGCTGATCATCGGTTGCGGCGATATCGGCGTGCGCTTGATCAAATTGTTAGGCGGCCGGTATCAGATATACGCGGTGGCGCGCCAGGCTGAACGCGGCGCGGACTTGCGCGCGATGGGCGCGATGCCGATCCTGGCCGATCTCGACCAACCTGCCACACTAGGGCGCCTGGCGCGTCTGGCGCCTGCCATTATCCATCTCGCCCCGCCGCAATCGGAAGGCACGCGCGACACCCGCACACGCAATCTGATCCCCTTCCTGCCGCCGCGCGCGACGCTTATTTACGTGAGCACCACGGGCGTCTATGGCGATTGCGGCGGCGCACTCGTACCTGAAACCCGCGCCGTGCATCCGCAAAATGCCCGTGCCGTGCGTCGTGTCGATGCTGAACTGTGTCTGCGGGCGTGGGCATTGCGCACCCATTCGCGGTTGAGCATATTGCGCGTGCCGGGCATCTACGCCGAAGACCGCTTGCCGTTGGAGCGATTAAGAAAAGGAACGCCCGCGCTGCAGGACCAAGACGACGTTTTCACCAACCATATCCATGCTGAAGATCTCGCGCGCATTGTCGCGCTGGCATTGGCCCGCGGTGCGTCGGGACGCGTGTATCACGCGGCCGACGACAGCAATCTGAAAATGGCCGCGTATTTCGATCTGGTGGCCGAGGCATTTGATTTGCCGAAACCGCCGCGCCTGCCGAGGGAGCAATTGCGGGAGCAAGTGTCGCCAATGCTATTGTCGTTCATGTCGGAGTCGCGCCGGTTAGACAACCGGCGCATCAAGGGCGAATTGGGCGTGCATCTGCGTTATGCGCAGGTAAAAGACGCATTGGATGAATTCAGGCAGTGACTGACGGTGTGTTGGGCGTATTCCAGTTCCAGCCGAGTTCGCGTCGGATTTGCCTGATATCGGGCAACGGCTTGCGATCTGCCTGGCGCTGTGCAATCCAGTCGCGCACCTGTTCCTTGCTTGGCATTGCTGTATCGCTCATGATGTTCTCCTGCCTGGCAACCAGAGTAGTTCTGGTTCACGAAATTACAAACCGCAAATATAAGGACAATTCCAAGGCTGATCGGGCATTGACTCCCTTGTTGCGTGTTACACATGTCAATGACGAAACCACGGATAATGTGTCATCTACATGACCATTTAACGCACGGAGCGGTTGCGCGTTGACGCATTCTCCGCATGTTTATTTGAAAGGCCGATAGCAGATGGAAAACCGGGTTTCTTCCAAGATCGCAACCGTCTTGCGCGTCACCAGCGGCAATTTCCTGGAGATGTTTGATTTCTTCCTGTTCGGCCTGTATGCAGAACATATCTCGTCGACATTTTTTCCGGCGGCCAATAGTGTCGCATCGTTGATGATGACATTTGCGACATATGGAGCCGGGTTCCTGATGCGTCCGGTCGGCGCCATCGTTTTGGGCTCTTATGTCGACCGCGTGGGGCGCAGAAAAGGTTTGATCACTACCCTGAGCATCATGGCCTGCGGCACCGTCCTGATCGCTTTTGTCCCCGGGTACGGCGCCATCGGCATCGCGGCGCCGCTACTTGTTCTGGGCGGCAGGCTCCTGCAGGGATTTTCTGCCGGCGTGGAACTGGGCGGCGTATCGGTGTACCTTGCCGAAATCGCCACGACGGGTCATCGCGGCTTCTATGTCAGTTGGCAATCTGCCAGCCAGCAGGTGGCCATCATCGTGGCAGCGGCGCTTGGTTATGCGGTCAATGTCGCGCTCATGCCGCAACAACTGAACGAATGGGGCTGGCGCATTCCTTTCTTTGTCGGCTGCATGATCATCCCTTTCATTTTTGTCATACGTCGTTCGTTACAGGAAACCGAGGCATTCAAGGCACGCGGCAGCCACCGTCCGTCGCTTTCCGAGATCTGGCAATCGATGCTCGACAACCTGCACACCGTCCTCGCCGGCATGATGCTGGTGTTGATGACAACCGTGTCGTTCTACCTGATCACGATTTATACGCCCACCTTCGGCAAGGCGGTATTGAACGTCTCGACGCTCGAAAGCATGTTGGTGACCCTATGTGTCGGCTTATCCAATTTCATCTGGCTGCCTCTGATGGGGGCGCTCTCAGACCGCATCGGACGCAAGCCCTTGCTGATCGGTTTTACCCTGTTGGCAATCGGCACCACCTACCCGGCACTCTGGTGGCTGGTGGCGCAGCCGACCTTCGGCAAGATGCTGGCCGTCGAGCTTTGGTTGTCGTTTATGTACGCCAGTTATAACGGGGCGATGGTTGTGGCCCTGACCGAGGTCATGCCGGCCAAGGTCCGTACAGTGGGATTTTCGCTTGCGTATAGTCTCGCCACGACCATCGGCGGCTTCACGCCTTTCATTGCGACTTGGCTGATCTCCTTCACCAACGACAAAGCTGCGCCCGGCTGGTGGATGACCTTCGCTGCATTGTGCGGACTGATTGCGACCTTGATCCTGTATCGAAAAAGTCCAGCCTCATGATTTGAGCGGTTGTTGAGCGCATCGTTTCGCCCGCCCGATTGGACAGGCCGAGAATGCGACAAATCGATGCCGATACTCTTTGCGATTTTTCTCGCAGGCCCCTGACATCAATCGCAGCATGTCGATTTCACGGCGTGCCACATCGAGGTAGCGTCGATAGCGACGGCAGGGCACCGCGGCGTATTTTTTTGGCGCGATAATGATCGTGCATTTCTGCGATGGCACGGGCGTCTGCCGGTTTGTATTCAAATATCGACAGCAATGCACCACTGGAACGACGTCTTTTGAGGGGTGATGTCAACCAGTCTGACCCGATGCCCGGCAAGAATACGCAGGACGGCAACATTTGGCGCGATCAGCGTCTTCCCCACGCTCTGTGCATTGTTCGCAACAGTAATGATCATTCGTATTCCCGAAATTTTTCCGTTTCGCCTGTCGGAGAAATGGGGCAAATGCAGGCAATTTTGCAGCAGAGAAAACACACGATTCGACGAGAAAGAATAGCCATTTCGTCGTAAAAATCCGCGTAAAAATTCGCCGCCGCCAGC
Source organism: Burkholderiaceae bacterium (assembly GCA_036561005.1). Classification (GTDB taxonomy): domain Bacteria; phylum Pseudomonadota; class Gammaproteobacteria; order Burkholderiales; family Burkholderiaceae_D; genus PKWO01. The sequence continues at coordinate 17,373 of DATBQE010000162.1, forward strand.
GTACTAATCGTGCGTGACGTCGCCGGCAACCTTGGATTTTTCCTGTTCCGCAGCTCGCATACGCCTTTGCTCGTTGACCCAAGGTGTGACCACGGCACGTGGACCGTGATCTAGCTGAAGGGCAGGTTTTTGTGCTGATTGTTGGGAGGACTTGGCCGTGACGGCCTGCTCGTTTTTTGCTTCATTGGCAAGTTGATTCTTCCGTGTTGTTTGAATCAGTGCTTGATCCTGCGCTGCGGAACTGGACGTCATCAATGCGGCATTGAGGATTACTAGTGAAAGTGCGAAGGTAAATTTCATGATTGCTCCCATTTAGAGGGGAGAAAGAATACCGATCCTGATATAAAAAATTTCTATAAATGGCTGGCGACGGTGTAAAAGAAATATAAAGAATCGACGCCATCGCCATCGATATCGTCACGTTCAAGTTTGACGTGACGCTGTGTATCCCGCGTTCAGTCTATGGTTTGGCGCATGGTTGTAGATGCGAAGAAATATGCAGCATTCCGGCGCGGCGCCGCTTTGGTATGCAGTTACTTGTACCGGATCGACATCGCGGCCTGGACTAGATCCACCAATCCAAGTGATGTTCGAGATCGCCAGACCGTCGTGCCCACCCCCGCACGAGCAGGACCCGAAGCATTGCGCGGCGAGAGCCGAATTCTCGCAAAAACCAAAATTTCATTCACGTCGGACAGCAACGAAATTGGTGGTGCACTTGTATGTCAATACGACCATTCTGGTTGAGCATTTACGCATTATTTACTGAGGGCAGTTTCCTTTTTACAAAAAATTTACGAGCATCTGAATAGAATCCAGGTCTTGCTGTCGGAGTTGTTTCAGTGCAGCACAGATGGAATCGTGGTTCGTCGAGCGGTTTCCTGCAATGAGTAGAATTTTTTTGGGAAGATACATATGTCTAGCTTTAATAAAAAAAATCCAGCAACTACCTATCGTGCGATTGTGTTGGCCATCCTTGGTGCGACCGCAGCGCAATTTGCCCATGCAGAAGATGCAGCCAAGCCGGTAGCTTGCGATCCCTACAAGGATTATGCGTGCCTGGATAATTATCTCGGTACGGGTGTCTGGGACCGCATGTCGAATTATTACACTCTGGAGATGGGGCAAGCAGCGGCGCCGGCCGATCCCAAGGCGCCGCCATCACGTCGCGACGATTATCCACCTGCAGCCCAAAGCATTCCGCCCATGCCATTTTCCGAATGGCCATATGGTGGCACACCGGCGCTCGGCTCTTCGCTGCCCGGCGCAACCGACAGCCCCCTCATGGTGGGATTGGCCAATACCGGCTTCGGAAAATGGATGGCCGACAACAATATCCAGACTTACGGCTGGATCGATGTCGGCGCAAATGTCAGTACGAGCAAAGTACGCGGCGGCAATGCCCCAGCGGCGTACGACTACAATCCCAACGCGTTGGATTTGAACCAAGCGGTGATGTATTTCGAACGCGTGCCCGACACGGTGCAAAAAGACCATAACGACTGGGGCTTCCGGATCTCTGCCATTTACGGTTCCGATTATCGTTACACGACTTCTTACGGCTTGGGAAGTTACCAGCTACTGGGTAGGAACAATGCTAACGGTTGGGACTTGCCCATGTTGTACGCCGATTGGTATACACCGTTTCTCGGCAAGGGCCTGAACATCCGCGTCGGTCGCTACATTGCCGTTCCGGATATCGAAGCCCAGCTCGCGCCGAACAACTACATGTATTCGCATTCGATGACCTATACGTTCGATAACTATACGAACGAGGGCATTCTCGCGACCTATGGTCTCGACAAAAATTGGATATTGCAGGGAGGGTTGTCCATCGGCACCGAGGCGACATTCCAGCACGCCTATCAGACAATACCCAACACCAATCCGAACGCCTTGTATCCCGGCTCCACGTTTAAACGCGATCCTGGCGCCAAGCCGGCCCTTACAGGTTGTGTCCGTTGGAACTCCGACGATGGCAGGACTGACGTCAATGCCTGTGCGGACGCCATCAACAATGGCGAATGGGGCTACAACAATCTTCAATGGTACGGTATTGTCTTCTACCACGCGTTCAATGAGCATTGGCATCTCTCCGCCGAGGTGTACCAGGAGCATCAAAACCACGTTCCTAATTTGAACAATGCGTACGTCCAGACAAATATCGTCGCAACCGGCGCCGGCACGCCGTTCTCACCGAACGTCATGCCGTTCAATGCTCCCGGTATGGCTTATTGCTCCAATACGGCGGCGTTGACCTGCACGTCCAAATCGACCGGAATGACGGCCTATTTGAACTATTCGCCAAATGCTTTGGATAACTTCTCGATTCGTCCGGAAATCTACAAGGATCCTCAAGGTCAGCGCTCGGGAACACCGACCACATATCACAACTTTGCACTCGGTTGGCAGCATTGGCTCTCGCCGCAGGTTGAAATGCGTCCTGAGCTCGCTTTCTACCATGCCGGCGTGGCGGCATTCAACGGCAACTCGAACCTGGGTATTGCCGCCAACAAGACATCGGAAACAATACTGTCCGGCGACATCATTTTTCACTGGTAAATTTGATCTCGCTCAAAATCCGCACAGGAAAAACCACCGTGAGCGCTGAATTCATCGAAAAATGTAACAAGGTGTAATTCACGCGGCAAGGCGGAATCATTCGACGCCGGTGCGGTTAAAATCTGCCATCGGAGCGGGCGGTGAGAAATTTTCGGGCCGATGAAAACGCCGCCGGCCTGGCGGCGTTTTCAATACGGTGGCATGCGATTTGCGGTGTGCTGTTGTGGGCCGGCGCGAAGTCTTACTTCTTGACATCGGCAGGTGCGCGGCCCGCTATTTAGTTCGCGCGCCATGCCCCCTGTACAGTTTGCATTTTTCCGAGCGTCCGTATGAATCAACCAGCCGAAACTACCATGACCAATTCAAGCCCAAATGCTACGCTATTGAACAGCAAGGCGGGTGTTACAGCCGGCGTCGCGGCGCTTGTCGCTGCCGCTCTCCTGATCTGGCATTTTGTCGGCGCCAGACAGGAGGTAAAACCTGTCGCCGAAGCGTCGGCGGCACCCGGTACCTTCCGTCCTACCAAAAAACAGCTGGAAGCCTTGAAGATCGTCCCCGTACAGGCATTGAGCTTTCGCGGCGAACAGATCACCGATGGCGCGATCGCCAATAATGACGATACGACGACACCGGTGTTTTCTCCTTACTCCGGCCACGTGAGCAAATTGTTTGCCAAGCTCGGCGACACCGTCATGCCGGGCACGCCGCTGATGGCGATTGAAGCTTCCGAATTCGTACAGGGCCAGAACGATCTGGTTGCTGCGGTTGGCGCATTGAACGCCGCGACCGCGCAGGCAAAACTGGCTGAAGCTACGGAAAAACGTCAGCATGAATTGTTCCTGTCCAAGGCCGGTGCACAAAAAGATTGGTTGCAAAGCCAGGCTGATTTGGCGACCGCGCAGAGCAACCTGCATAACAGCGAGATTGCATTGGGTGCGGTGCGCAACCGATTGCGCATCCTCGGCAAGACCGATGAAGAGATCAAGGCGCTTGAAGCCGAGCCTTCGCTGCAAAAGATGAGCCCGGAAGCCGTGGTGCGGGCGCCGATTGCCGGCACCGTCATTTTGCGCCAGGTCGGCATTGGGCAAAACATCCAGAGCGCAGCGGGTGGCGCGGCCAACCCGGTGTTTTCGATTGCCAATCTGTCGACGGTGTGGCTGGTGGCCAATGTCCGCGAAACCGACGCACCGTTGATGAAACTCGGCGCGCCGGTGGAAGTCAAGGTGCCGGCCTGGCCTGGCCGCGTGTTCAAGGCGAAGCTTTCCTGGATCGCACCTTCGGTCGATCCGAACACCCACCGTCTGCCGGTGCGCGCCGAAGTCGTTAATCGCGACGGCGCGCTGAAACCGATGATGTTTGCCAGTTTCCGCATCGCGACCGGCGATGTCGTCACTGCACCGGGTGTGCCGCAAAGCGCGATCATCTATGAAGGTGCGGATGCGCATGTATTCGTAGCCCGCAAGGACGGCTTGCTGGCCTTGCGCCCGATACACACCGGGCGGATCGATGGCGACATGGTGGAAGTCACGGACGGCTTGACCGCGGGTGAGAGCGTCGTCACCAGCGGCGCATTGTTCATCGATCGCGCAGCTGACAGCAACTGAGCAGCGGAAAAGCCATGACACTACTACGTAACAAGATAACCCACATCGGGTCGCGCACGAATGCCATACTGGCCGGATTGCTGCTGGCCGGCTGCGCAGTCGGCCCGGACTTTTCGCGTCCGGCGGCGCCTGCGGTGAGCGGCTATACGGCGCAGCCTGTGAGCACGCCGACAAGCTCCGCGCCGGTTGCCGGCGGTGAAGCCCAGCGCTTCTTCAACGCGGCCGATATCCCGGCGCAATGGTGGACGCTGTTCCGCTCGCCGGCATTGAACAGCCTGATCGAACAGTCGTTGAAGAACAACCCGAACCTGCAGCAGGCCGAAGCCGCATTGCGTGTGGCGCAGGAAACCGCCTACGCGCAGGACGGCGCCTACTTTCCAAGCGTGAGTGCGAATTTCTCGCCGAGCCGCCAAAAGGAGGCGCTCGGCAGCGTGTCATCGTCCGCCGCGTCGGGCGCGTCGCTGTTCAATTTGCATACGGCGCAACTTAACGTGTCTTACACGCTTGATGTGTTCGGCGGCAACCGCCGTGCGGTGGAAAGCCTGCAGGCGCAGGCCGATTCACAGCGCTTCCAGCTCGAAGCTGCCTATCTGACCCTGACTTCCAACGTTGTCACTGCTGCCGTACAGGAGGCCTCGCTGCGCGCACAGATAGCCGCAACCGAGGCCATGGTCAAGATCGAACAGGAACAGCTCGAGCTGTTCAAACGGCAATTGCAATTGGGCGCAGTAGCGGAAGCCAATGTGATCGCCCAGGTGGCGACGCTGGCGCAGACCAAGGCCATGTTGCCGCCCCTGCAAAAGCAATTGGCGCAGCAGCGCGACTTGCTGGCCGCACTGGCAGGACGTTTTCCGAGCGATGGACCGGCGGAAAAGTTTGATTTGACTACGCTGCAATTGCCCCAGGAATTGCCGCTGACTCTGCCGTCCAAACTGGTCGAGCAACGCCCCGATGTGCGCGCGGCGGAAGAGCAATTGCATTCAGCGAGCGCACAGATCGGCGTGGCCAAGGCCAACATGCTGCCGCAGTTCACCTTGAGCGCCGCCGGCGGCAGCATGGCGACGCAGATCAGCCAGTTGTTCAAGTCGGGAAATGGTTTCTGGTCACTGGCGGGCGGCATCACACAGCCCTTGTTCGAGGGCGGCGCACTGATACACAAGAAGCGCGCAGCGGAAGCCGCTTATGACGAAGCGGCGGCGCAATATCGGGCCATTGTGATTGCAGCCTTCCAGAACGTAGCCGACACGCTGCAGGCCTTGCAATTTGACGCCGATGCCTTGCAGGCGGCGGCTGAGGCTGAGCGATCTGCCGCCGCGAGCCTCGCCATTGCGCGGCGCCAGGTTGAACTGGGCGATATCGCTTATGTGTCGCTGCTGGCCGCAGAACAAACCTATCAACAGGCGGCCCTCAATCTGGTGCAGGCTCGGGCCAATCGCTTTGCCGATACGGCTGCCTTATTCCAGGCCCTGGGTGGCGGCTGGTGGAATCGCAGCGACGGTGGTGCAAATCTTGCCGCTGGCGTGACGCAGCAATAATTCTCAGGAAAGCAAAGCATGAATCGTGTTGTCGAATTAGCGCTGAGACAGCGGTTTCTCATGGTGATCCTGTTGGTGGCGATGTTTGCCGCAGGGATCGTCAGTTTCATGAAACTCAATATCGAGGCCTATCCCGATCCGGTACCGCCTCTGATCGATATCGTCACGCAAAGCTCTGGCCAGTCGAGCGAGGAAATCGAACGCTACATCACCATCCCGATTGAGGTCGGCATGTCGGGCATCCCGCATGTGACGGTAGTGCGCACCATTTCCATGTTTGGCCTGTCCGACGTGAAGGTGCAGTTTTCCTACGATTTTACCTACGATGAAGCGCAGCAGTGGGTGATCAACCGGTTGGCGCAATTGCCGCCGCTGCCCAACGGCGCCCAACCGCAGATTTCACCGACCAGCCCGACCGGCGAAATATATCGCTATCATGTGGTCGGGCCGCCTGGTTACTCGGTCACCGATTTGAAAACGCTGGAAGACTGGGTGCTGGAACGCCGCTTCAAGGCCGTACCCGGCGTGATTGACGTCACCGGCTGGGGTGGCAAGACCAAGACCTACGATATCGAAATTGATCAAAATCGCCTGGCAAGCTACGGTTTGACACTGCCGCAGGTGCTGCAAGTGGTCAATAACAGCAACACCAACGTCGGCGGCCAGACTATCAACATCGGGCCGCAATCGGCAGTCGTCCGTGGACTGGGGTTGGTGCAATCGATGAGTGACATTCGCAAGATGGTCCTGGCGTCGAATCACGGCGTCCCTGTACTGTTGGGCGACGTGGCCCAGGTGAGTGTGGGACACCAGCCGCGCCTTGGGATAGCCGGTATCGACGACGAGGACGACATCGTGCAGGGCATCGTGCTGATGCGGCGCGGCGGAGAAAGTATGCCGACCATTAAAAAGGTCGAGGCCGAGGTTGAGAAAATTAATGCGACCGGCGTGTTGCCGCCGGGAGTGCACATCGAGCAGGTGTACGATCGTAGCAACCTGATCTCCGTTACGACGCATACGGTTCTGCACAATATGCTGGTCGGGGTGCTTTTGATCTTTCTGTTGCAATGGGCTTTCCTGGGCAACCTCCGTACTGCGATTATCGTGGCGCTGACAATTCCTTTCGCGCTGGCCTTTGCCATCGCCCTGCTTGTCTTACGCGGAGAATCGGCCAACCTGCTATCTGTCGGGGCAATCGACTTCGGCCTGGTGGTCGATGCTTCGGTCATTATGGTCGAAAACATTTACCGCCATCTTGCCGAAAGTTCCGAGTCGCGCAAGTCAGGTATTGCGCTGCTGCATTCGGTGCGCAATACGCTCGGTCTGCGCGGCAAGTTTGCCGTCATTGCGAACTCGGCCATTGAAGTCAATCGGGCGATTTTCTATTCCGCAGCGATCATCATTGCCGGCTTTGTGCCGCTGTTTACCATGAGCGGTATTGAGGGCCATATTTTCGGCCCGATGGCCAAGACTTATGCCTATGCGATCGCCGGCGGTCTGCTGGCGACATTTACAGTGTCGCCTGCTCTGAGCGCAATTCTGTTACCCGATCATTTGAAGGAAATCGAAACGATTTTCGTGCGGATTCTTCGCCGCGCCTACGAGCCCGTGATCGATATTGCGCTTGCCAACAAGAAAGCCACATTGTGCGGGCTCGGTGTGCTTTTCATACTGGCTGCATTGGCGGTACGTACACTGGGACTGGAATTTTTGCCCAAGCTCGAAGAGGGTAACCTCTGGATTCGCGCGACCATGCCATCTTCGATCTCTCTTGAGGAAAGCAATCGCTACGTCAATGAAATGCGCAAGATTATCAAGTCATATCCTGAAGTCGAAATCACGGTATCGCAACATGGCCGGCCGGATGACGGTACAGACACGTCCGGTTTCTTCAATGCCGAATTCTTCGTGCCGCTCAAACCTTTCGACACTTGGCCAAAGGGGGTAGACAAGGAAAAGCTCACCGACCAGATGACGAAACAATTGAGCGAAAAATTTCCCGGCGTGGAATTCAATTTCTCTCAATATATCGAAGACAACGTCGAGGAAGCCGCATCCGGGGTGAAGGGCGAGAATTCCATCAAAGTGTTCGGTAACGACCTCGTGACGCTGGAAAAAACTGCCGATCAGATCAAGCGCGTGGTGCAGACGGTGCCCGGCGTGACCGACTTGTCGGTGTTTACTTCGCTTGGCCAACCGACGGTCAAGATCGATATTGACCGCGAGGCGGCGGCGCGTTACGGGCTGGCGACGGGCGATATCAACACGACCATCCAGGCTGCAATTGGCGGTCAGGCTGCCGGCAACCTTTTTGAGCCAGGCAGCGACCGCAATTTTCCGATGGTCGTGCGCCTTGCACCCGAATATCGCAAGAGCCTCGCGGCGGTGAGTCGGATCACAATAGGCGCACAGAATCCGAGCGGTAACGGGATCGTCCAAATACCCTTGGCCGACGTGGCCAATATCAGCCTGGTGTCCGGTGCGTCGTTCATCTATCGCGAGCAACAGCAACGCTATATTCCGATCAAATTCAGCGTGCGCGGCCGCGATCTCGGCTCTGCCGTGTTGGAGGCGCAGCGCAAGGTCGATGACGAGGTCAAGATGCCGGGCGGCTACCGCGTTGAATGGGTCGGCGAGTTTGGCAACCTGCAGGAAGCGCTGGGACGCCTGGCGCTTGCGGTGCCGCTCAGCATCCTGTTGATCTGCATCCTGCTGTACATGAATTTTGGTTTGATATCGGACATGCTGCTGGCTGCTTCCGTGATTCCGATGGCCTTGATCGGCGGTATCTTTGCGCTATTCATCACCGGTACGCCGTTTTCCGTGTCGGCGGCAATCGGCTTTGTCGCACTGTTCGGGATTGCGGCAATGGACGGCATCATTGTGCTGTCCTACTACAACCAGCATATCCAGGGCGGACTTGATCGCGCTAGCGCGATCGTGCGCACCTGCCGTGTGCAGATGCGCCCGGTCATGATGACCTGCATCGTGGCTTGTGTCGGCCTCCTGCCGGCGGCATTTTCCAACGGCATCGGTTCACAGGTGCAAAAGCCGCTCGCTCTGGTAGTGGTCGGCGGCATTCTGTTGGCGCCGGCGCTGATTCTGATTGTGTTGCCGGTTTTGATCACGATGTTTTCACGTCGCGTGCCGTTTGTCGAAGAGCAGGCAAAGAAGGTGCTCGACCAGACCCGCGGCGAATGGTTCAACAAGGAGGAATGAGGATGCTGACTCACTCTGTGCACGCTGTTAAAATGAAGGCTGGGCCGAGATTTGCGGCGTGGATGCTTGGCCGCGTACGCGATCACGAGGTAAATATGGACATGGCAACATCACTATTGCGTGCCGAGGACGTACTGATCGACCTCGACGTGGCAAACAAAACGAAACTGCTGGAAGCCGTGGGATTATTCCTGCAGGCAAATCACGGCATGGTGGCGAGCGACGTCACGGCACGTCTGGCTGAGCGTGAAGAACTCGGTTCCACCGGACTGGGGCAGGGTGTGGCGATTCCACATGCGCGCTTTGACGGCTTGAAGGAGCCGCTGGCGATTTTTGTCAGGCCCAGGACGCCGATTGAATTTGACGCGCCTGATGAAAATCCCGTGCGCTTGTGCTTTGTGCTGCTGGTGCCCGCCAAGGCGACGGAATTGCATTTGCAAATCCTGGCCCATGTGGCCGAGATGCTGTCCGATTCTGCCTTGCGCGCAAAACTGGATGCAGCGAAAACAGGCGACGAGGTGTATCGCCTGATATCAGGCTATCGCGGGTCGAACGAATGAGTTGCGCCGGGTTGGGCTAGGTTTTCAGGGCCTTGCGTATGGTCGCGGCCAGTTCTTCGGCATCGAATTTTGCCACGTAGGCGTCGGCGCCCACGCTCTTGACGTGGTCTTCGTTGGTCGAGCCAGACAGGGACGAGTGAATCACGACAGGGATTGTCTTGAAAGCAGGGTCTTGCTTGATCTTGCGCGTCAGCGTGAAGCCATCCATCTCGGGCATTTCCAGGTCCGTCAACACCAGCGCGACCTTGTCCTGGGCGGTGCGACCTTCCAGTTTCGCCGTTGCGCCCAGTGCCTGCAGTTTTTCCCATGCTTCCTTGCCGGTCTTGGCCATGAAATAGGGCACCCCCATGGCAGTCAGGCCGCTTTCGATCAGCAGGCGAGCCGTGCCGGAGTCGTCGGCAGCCAGAATGATCGAGCCTGCCGGTATATTCAGTTTGGGGCCGATGGCGTTCTCATCGATATCGGGTCCGGAAGGCGGGGTGATCTTGCGCAGGATTTGTTCGACGTCCAATACTTGGGCCAAACGGGTCGATTCGACGTCGCCGTCGAGGCGCGCGATGCTCGTAACCATGCCGCCGCCGGCGCTCTGGTCGGCCGACAAGACTTGATTCCAGTCGAGCCGCACGATTTCCTCAACCGATTCAACTGCAAATGCTTGCGTCGTGCGGGCAAATTCCGTTACCAGGATAATGTTGCGCCCGGTTTTGGGTATGCAGCCGACTACGCCGGGTAGATCGATTACGGGAATGATCATGCCGCGCAAGTTGACCACGCCCATCATGTGCTCGCCCGACCCTGCCACCGAGGTGATGGTCGGCATGGCAACGATTTCGCGGATCTTGAACACATTGATGCCATACAGCTCCGAGTGTTCGCCATTTTCGTCACCGCCCAGGCGAAACAGCAGCAGTTCAAACTTGTTTGAGCCGGTCAGGTTGGTGCGTTCGTCGACTTCCTGCTGTACAGTCTTCATGTTCGTTGCCCTCGCTCAACTTCCAAAATCACACTTTGGCTGGAATTGCCGCCTTATGCAATCGTCTTGGGCAAAAAAGCAACAGGCTAAATCTTGCAGTTCAGCGTTGCATCATGGCCGAACGAGTCGCGGCCAGCGCCAGATCAGGAGCGCAATGGCGATAGGCAGGGCAGTTGCATGCAGGATACACGCTTTGAGGGGATCGGTTGCAACATTGAGGATGACGCCTCCGCTCATTGCGTGATAGGCCAGCGCGCAAAGGACGATTTCGAACGGGCGGGCATTGCGCCATAGCGCGCCGAATGCCAGCCCCCAACTGGCGAGCGATACACCGATCAGCAACACGGCCACGGCGGCATAGGGTTGCAGCGGCGCAAAGCGCAGCATGGCAGGCAGGGTGGCGAGCCAGAGCAGCACAACCAGAGTCAGCCAGCGCGCGGTAAGGATGCGCCAGACGGCTCCGGGGGCGGTAAATACCAACGCGCCGGTGCCGGTTTCCTCGTCGCGCAATCCGGCGTGGGCCAGAATGTCAAGCCACAGCATCCACGATAGCGCCGTGCCCAGCGCCGCAACCGGCAGCGGTGCCAGAATTTGCATCAGGCAGGCGCTGAAGGCGGCGAGCCACCACAGTGTGCGGCGTTGCCGCAGCGTGAGCAGGATTTCTGCCGACAGCATGCGGCCCAGCAGGGTCGCCTGCAGGGGAGCGAGCACGCGCGTGATCAGTCGCAACGGCCGAGTGCGCGATGCCTGCCGGCCCTCCTTTTCCACCGCCGGCCCGGCACGTTCCCCGGCCCAGTCGAGTAGCGGTGCAGCTGCTGCGACGGCCAGCAGCGCCAGCACCAGCCACAAGGCACGTGCCGGCAGGTCGATCAAACGCGGTTGCCAGTTCTGCCAGGTGAATCGCGCTTCCGGTTTGTCTTTTTGCAGACCGCAGCCGAGGCAAAAGCCATCGACATTTCGCTCCGGCAATTGTGGTGCCACCGTGCGATCAAGGTCGCGTACGAACAGCACGATCCCGCTTGGGTCGCTCATGAATGCGCTGTTGAAATGGGAATGGTCATGTTCGGCGAAGGCTGCGCCGAGCGAAAGCGACGTGACCCACAGAAAGAAGAAAATCACATTGCCGGCAGTGCGCCGTAGCAGCGGCAGCAGATCGAACCAGACGGCGCAAGCGGCTGTCATTGCCAGCATGGGCAGCGTGATCACCAGCAGGGGTTTGATCAGTTGCAGCAAGTCAAGGCTGCGGTCTTCCGCACGCACCCATTGCATGGCAAGGCCCGCCGCGAGACAAAGCGCACTCATCAGCAGTAATACAAGAACGTGAGAAAACCATTTTGCGAACAGGTAGGTGCGGCGCGTCATGGTGGTGACGACCATCAATTGCCACACGCGCGATTCGATGTCGCGCGTGACCGTGCCGCGGATGACGTAAAAGCCTGCCACGGAAAGAAGCACAGAAATCATCAGCGCAATGATCATGCCGACCCAGGCGCTGGAATAATTGGCCCGATAATGCCCATTGACGCTGGCCGTCAAATAACCCTGATCAGGCGAAGGGAAAAAACTCAGCGTGCCGAGCAGCAACAGGCCTAGGACGATCCAGAAGCGCGGCGAGCGCAGGCGCATCGTCAAATCGGCGCGCACAATCGCCAGCAGGCAATGGAGGTTACGCATGATCGGACAGCGCCATGTAGGCGTCTTCGAGGGAAGGCGTGACGGCCTCGGCGTCGTGGCGCGGCGCGCTGGCGGCAATGACGCGTATGCGCACGCCTTCGGGGCGGCGCACGGAATGACAGATGTGCAGATGCTCGCGCATGGCAGACAATTGTTCGGATGCGATGGTCAATTCCCACACCATGCCGACCGCCGAGGCCAGCATGGCCTCCGGGGTGCCATGAAAGCGCAGCCTGCCTTCGGCCATGACGGCAATGGCGGTCGCGCTGGCTTCAACGTCCGAGACGATATGGGTCGACAGGATGACGAGTCGATGATCTGCCAGATCGGTCAGCAAATGGCGGAAACGCAGGCGCTCTTCCGGGTCGAGACCGACCGTCGGCTCGTCGACGATCAGCAATTGCGGGTCGTTCAAAAGCGCCTGGGCAATGCCGACGCGTTGGCGCATGCCGCCGGAAAAGGAACCCAATGGTTTTTCCGCTGCTTCAGCCAACCCGACCTGTACCAGGCATTGCTGTACGCGCTCATTCGATTGTTTGCGCGACAAGCCTTTGACGGCGGCAAGGAAACCGAGAAACTCGCGCGCACTGAGCGCAGGATAGACGCCGAAATCCTGCGGCAGGTAACCGAGTTCGACGCGCAGCGCGTCGGGATTCATTGCAATGTCCTGACCCTTCCACATCACGCGCCCGGCGCTCGCCTTTGACAGTGTTGCCAGCACGCGCATCAGGCTCGATTTGCCGGCACCGTTGGGGCCGAGCAACCCGAGAATGCCGGGCCCCAGATTCAGGCTCAGGTCCGATACCGCGACATGCCCATTGGGATAGCGATAGCTCAGGTTCTCGATTTGCAACAGGCTGTTTGACATGATGCCGCTTCCGGAAAATTTAATGGCTTTGTGCGTTTAGTTGCTTGCCGGTGTGCGTTTGGTTCCGACACTCTTGACCAGATAGACAATGCCGCAAACAATCAGCGCCGGCACGAGCAGGGGCAGCAAGACATGCAACAGAATGGCGCAAACCACGACGGCGACAATGATCATCGCAGCAATGATCGCCAGTCCGGAGCTGGCGCCGATGCAGGCAATCACGAGCAGCACGATCGCCAGTGCCAGCGCGAACGGCAGTGCGACGACGGCGAGGACGGCGAGCAGGATAGCGCTCAAGACATAACCGATTACTTTGTTCATGATGATTTCCTTTCTGTGAAATCGTTGGTGTGATTGCACTTTAGGCCGACGCGCAGTGCACCACCAGCCGATTGCGACAGACTGCAAGTTTGTGGGGGTGAAATGCGTGGATGCAGGCTTTGCGGCGGGGAAGCTCGGCAAGGGTATTCAGTGTATGGGGCACGGTGCGCGCTCTGCCGAGGAATGGCAGGTAGACACTATGGAGATGGCGGAAAATCCGCTTTTAAGCATGGGTACGGCAGATTGGGATAATTTGCGGTTGAATCCGCCGATGATTTGTGCCAGCATACGCCATTCATTTTTCATTCGACCGCAGCGCCGGTAGGATGGGTCAACATTCCTCCGAACACTTTCCATGAACCAGCCGCTTGATTCCACGCATTTCTATTCGTTGCTCCTTGAACACGCCAGGAGGCGACCCGATGACATTGCGGTGGCAGACGGCGCGCGCGAGATCACTTACGCACAATTTGTCGCCGACATCGAAAAGGTCACGCGGCGCATGAATACCTACGGTCTTGTACCCGGTAGCCGGGCCGTCCTGTTCTTCGCGGCATCGTATCTGCACTGGCTTGCCGTTATTGCGATGTGGCGCCTGGGTGTAATTTCCGTCTCCGTCTATAACCTTGGCGACCCCGCATTGTTTCAACTGTTGGATGCGAACGTGCTTGTTACCGAACGCGCGGATTTGAAGGCCGAAGGCGGAGGTGTAATTGTCTTGGCGGGCGACTGGCTGGAAGCGGATGTGAATGCCTTTTCGCCAGTTGGCGAGCGGTTTTTCGATCCCAATCAACCGGTTCGCATTCTACTTTCTTCGGGCACGACTGGAGTACCGAAGAAAATCCTTTTTTCGAATGCGCTCATTGGCGCGCGCACCAAGCGTACGATTTCGGACTACAGCTTCGGACCGGACAGACGCTTCATGTCGGTGGTCGGCTTGGATACTACAGGAGGGTTTGTCTACCCTATCGCCATCTGGGCCGCAGGCGGGGCAGTCGCTTTTTATAATGCGCATGTGCCTTTTGACCAACTCATCGAGCAAACAAAAGCGAACCTGGTGTTCATGTCGCCGGTCCAGGCCGCCCGTGTCGTCGAAGCGCTGCCGGCGAGCTTCCGGCATCCTTCGCTGACGCTAATCGTTGCGGGCGGACGCATCCCGCAGGTCGTCGCCGAACGTGTCAAGCAGCGCCTCGCATCGACAATCTGGGTCGTCTATGGTTCGACGGAAGCCGGCACCGTAAGCCTGACTTTCGAGCCGGACTTCGCCGACCCGCAAATGGTCGGCCCCCTGGTATCGACAGTCGAGGTGCAAATCGTCGACCCCGCCGGCAATGCCGTTGGTTCAGGCGCAATTGGGGAGGTTCGCATGCGCGGCGTTTGCTGCGTGACGAGCTACCTGGACGATATCGAGACGAGTCGCGTTTTTTTCAAGGACGGTTGGCTTCACCCCGGCGACCTGGGCATGTTGAGCGAGACTGGTATGCTGAGCATCGTCGGCCGTGTGGGCGACATCATGAACCTTGGCGGCGTCAAGGTTGCGCCGGGTGTGATCGAAGATGCATTGTCATCCTGCCGTGGCGTGAAGGATCTCGCCGCGTTTTCGGTGCCTGACGGCGACGGAACGGAAGCGTTGTGGATTGCGGTCACGCCATCGAAGGACTTTGTCCAGGAAGAGTTGTTGCAGTTGTATTTGGAGCGATTCCCCAATCGCCACGCGCCGGACTTCGCGTTGATCGATATGATTCCGCGCAACGGTATGGCGAAAGTTCAGCGTAATTTGCTGCGCGACGCGGTCCTGCAGCGCTTGAACACGTAGCGCGCTGCCTTGCAGACAGCGCGTATGCAAAAATTCATGGTCTGAAATTGGTTACTGATTTTTCGCACAAATGGGCATCTCATTGCCGCGCTTTCCAGGCGCGGTTATGATTCTGAATATGTGAATTGAAGGCTGAAGATAGAAATCCGTTGTTATCGACTTGTGTCGTGAAATTGTGGAATCCCGCTTAACTCCAAATTGGCAAGATTGTCCAAGTGGTGGTGGCATGTAATTGTCGGATTGCATAGTGTCGCAGGACATCTTTCGAACCATACGAATGCATTGAATTCTGGAGATGCGAGCGCCGACGCGATTGGCTGAAGCGCCTTCAATCAATTTTTTTGCAACCTTTCTGGCGATTCGAGATCTTCTCGTGATAATTTACGTAGCGTGGGGAATGAGCGGACATGCAGATATGCCAGACATCCTCAAAGATACCCAAATGAAGCGAATCAAACCTGAGGTAATAAAACAAGAACAGAGTGGAATCCTTTTTTCACGGTCGGATGAAGACAATCATCAATTCTTTTATGAGCGCAGCGCCACTAGGATGGCTCAATATTCCTTCGGATACTTCCCATGAACCAGCCGCTTGACACCACGAATTTTCATTCACTGCTTCTTGAGCACGCTCGGGCCCGCCCCGATGCCATTGCGGTAGCTGACGGCACGCGCGAGATCACGTACGCACAATTTGTCGCCGACATCGAAAAAGTCACGCGGCGCATGAATACCTATGGCCTGGTACCCGGCAGCCGTGCCGTCCTGTTCTTCGCGGCATCGTATCTGCACTGGCTTGCCGTTATTGCGATGTGGCGCCTGGGTGTAATTTCCGTTTCCGTCTATAACCTTGGCGACCCCGCGTTGCTGCAACTGTTGAATGCGAATGTATTGGTGACCGAGCGCGCGGATTTGAAGGCCGAAGGCGGTGGCGTGATCGTCATGGGTGACACTTGGCTCGATGGCGGCGCGGACGCCTTGCCGCCGATCAGCGAACGCGCTTTCGATGGAAACCAAACGGTGCGCATCCTGTTGTCGTCGGGAACCACTGGAATGCCGAAAAAAATTCCGTTTTCCAATACCGTCATCGGCGCGCGCATCAAACATTCGATCGCCGATTACGGCCTCGGTCCGCACATTCGCTTCATGTCGGTGGTCGGGCTCGATACGGCAGGCGGGTTTGTGTTCCCGGTGGTGTTGTGGGCTGCGGGTGGATCGGTCGCCTTCTACGACGCGCAAGTGCCGTTTGATCAGCTTATCGAACAAACGAAGGCGAATCTGGTATTCATGTCCCCGGTACAGGCGGCCAATATCGTCGACGCGCTGCCGGAATCATTCAAGCCCCCCGGGCTGACCTTGATGGTCGCCGGCGGACGCATGCCGCAGTTAGTGGCTGAACGAGCCAAACAGCGCCTCGCCTCGGTAATCTGGGTCGTATATGGCTCTACCGAGGCCGGTACAGTCAGCCTGACCTTTGAGCCGGAATACGCCAACCCCGACATGGTTGGCCCCCTGGTGGCGACGGCCGATCTGCAAATCGTTGATACTGCCGGCAATCCTGTTCCACCCGGTACGGTGGGCGAAGTGCGCATGCGCGGCGCGTGCTGTGTGACGGGCTACCTGGATGACCCCGAGACCAGTCATGCATTTTTCAATGACGGCTGGTTCCGCCCAGGCGACCTGGGCACACTGAGCGAATCGAGAATGCTGAGCATCGTCGGCCGCGTGGGCGACATCATGAACCTGGGCGGCGTTAAGGTCGCACCTGGTTTGATTGAAGACGCCTTGTCTTCATGCCGCGGCGTGAAGGATCTGGCGGCTTTTTCCGTGCCGGACAAGCTGGGGACCGAAACCTTGTGGATTGCCATTTCGGCGTCCAAGGATTTTGTCCAGGATGAACTGATGCAGCGATATCGGGAGCGCTTTCCCAATCGCCAGATGCCGAGCGTGGCATTGCTCGACGAGATTCCACGCAACGGCATGGCAAAAGTCCAGCGCAACATGCTGCGCGACGCCGTCAGGCAACGCATCGACAGGGAAGCCAATGCGCAATCTTCCGACTCATTTAATGGTAATACACCCACTATCACATTTGGCTCGCGTATCGTCACTGAACGCTCTGCCTCGACCGGAACCCAGGAGAAGAAAATGCAAACCGTAAAAATCAACGACAAGGAATATGACTTCGATGCACTGCCCGATGAAGTCAAATCGCAGCTCGCAAGCCTGCAATATGTTGAGGCAGAATTGCAGCGCTTGAACATGCAACGCGCCGCCTTGCAAACCGCGAGGGCAGCTTACGCGAAGGCAATCGGGGACGCGCTGGCTGGTTGACGTAAAATCGATACCGGGACTAGTGCGGTATTTGTCAGGGGAAAATCAACATGTCCCGGCGCTTCTCGATAGCGTCGACGAGTTTCGCAACCGCCTGTGCCTCCGGCATGACGAATGGCTTGGCGCCTGCGTTCCCATTGTTAAGCGCCCGCAACTTGGCTGTATTGCACCGAATTCTTCCGAAGCCGTGTTCAGCGCCGGTTTGCCGGAAATGTCGAACTGATAGCGATGCAGCAATGGATAGCGACCGGCCACTTCTTCTGGCATGCGTTGCCGGTAGTGTTGCGCGAGCGCGAGGCCTATGCCGGTGGCGCCGCCCATGATCACGACTTTCATGCGTATCCCCGGCTGTGGCGATCGACTTGCCGCATGGCGGACTCGCAATAGGCTTCCTGGCGACGCAATGCTTCCATGCCGCGCTCATAGCCGTACTGCCATTGCGCCCGCATGAACTGGCGATACAAGTCGTACGATTCCGGAATAGCAAGGCCGATGCGATTACGCATCCAATCGAGTTTCATGGACGTGGTTTCGCGCGCCAGCGCAGCTGAAATGTCAGACGTATCGAAGCGCATGTCGACGCTCTGGCCATTGATGTAGCGCAGGCGCCGGTTGCCGTCGAGCCCGAGCACGGTGCGCCACGCCGGAATGGAATAGGTTTGGTCAAATGATTGCTTGAACTCGATCATCACTTGCTGCGCCAATTGTCGTGCGACTTCGAGCGGAAACAGGTCGACCACGCCGCCGATGTAATGGGCGCCCCCGAGAGCAACGCAGCGAAAGTAAAACATGTCGGCAATCGAGATGCGTGCGGCCACGTTCGGCGGGGTGACAGTATCGATCAGGATTTGTTCTGCGACGGCGTGTTCGCCCCATTGTGTTGCAGCGAACGGTGAGCGCATGTCTTGCAGCAGGGAAGCCGAGCGCGCATCGCAGAAGACGGTTTCGGCAAACAATTTTCGCGATGCGCGCGCACAACCGACTTCGGCCTCGTCAAACAGCAGCCTGCCGCCGATGATGGCAATCGCGACATGCGGCTTGGCGGGCGGCGCGGGCAGCGGCAACTTTGTGGGCACCTCGAACAAGTAATCATTGAACACGTCGGGTATGCGCGGCGCCGGCTGCCGTGAAAGCCTGCGTCGCGCCGCATTACCCAGTGTGCGCAAAATGCCGGCGCTTGGGGCAGACCTGATCTCTTGCCAGAAGCGATACATCTCCGGGGCTTCCAGCAGCGCCTTTTGTTCGGCCAGGTCCGGCGTTGCGCCTATCATGCTTGCGGCAATGGCGCCGCCGCAACTGGCAAGCACAACGTCGGGCGCCTTACCCGATTCACACGCAGCCGCATGCATGCCCAGGTAAAGACCAAAGCGGAATCCCCCGCCGGTTAGCACCATGCAGCGCTGGAATTTCTCCGGATGAAGCGTTTTTTCTCGTTCTATCATGCTGTTAAAATAACACAGTGCGATTAAACTTAGGCGTTCGAATGACATTCAACCGCGCTACATGGCAGCAACGCGCGTGTCATTTCCTGGTGGATCTGTCTGCTGCAATTTCTAAACACAACGCACGTGTTGCGCTATGAATTTCACTTTCGATGCCTTGAAGATATTGATCTCAAGTAGATAATTCCAATATGTATCCTCAACCACGGGCGGTTCTATGGACATGATCAAGTACGTTCAACACGAACCCTGGTATGACCCAGTTGAGGTTGATGCGCCTCTTTGGGCGTTTTTCTACGACATCCCATATCTTTCGAGCTCGGGTGTTTTTCCGCCGCTTCATATTCTCAATCAGAGACTTCGCTTTGGAGGCGGGGATGGCGGCATGAGCCCGGGCGCATCCTGGCTTCCGTTTCAGGTGAGTGAAGAACAATACGCAGGAATTTTGCCGTATATCTTGAACGCGGCTCTCGCCGGATTTCCCAAACATGTGCGCTATACGTTAGTGATATTCATTCAGGACGCCACCTTCGATCACATATTGGATTCGCGCGAGTGGGGGCGCGCAGTGAGTGACAAACACAGGGCGGCGTTTTTTCGGCGCCAGGAACAAGCAAGTTTGCGCAGGGCTGGGCAAATAAACCATTGACTTGGCGACGTCAGGGGCGAATACAATTTCTGCAGTTGAATTCGAGGCCGACGCGGAGATTGTGCTTCGATCAATTGGTTTCGGGACCGGTCACGTCGCCGCCAGCCGCTCCGAAGTGATACTCAATCTTTCGACCAGAATTTCCAGGAAGCGCCGCTCGAACCTCGTGCGCAAGTCGTTGCCGGCGTGTTCCAGCGCCGCGCGCGTAAACTTCACCACCACTACCTGCGTCGCTGCTGTGATGGTAGCCGTGCGCAACGGCTGGTCGGATTTCAGGAAAGCCATTTCCCCCATGCTGGCGCCGGCCTTCAGGCGCGACAGGACGCTGCCTTTCTTGCTGACGTTGACTTCGCCATAGACCAGGATTGAAAACGAGTTGCCGGGCATGTCTTCCTGCATCAACACTTTTCCTACCCGCAGGCGATGCCAGCGTGCCACGCGCAGGGTTTGCCAGATTTGCGGGTCGGTGAAAGATTCGAAGAAGGGATTCTTGCGCAGCGCGAGGAATTTTTCGCGGTCGGAATATTCTTCCTGTTCGGGGGTCAATGAGGCGTCGATGGCCGAAAGATGGTCGGCGAAGGCTTGCCAGGTGGGGAAGCGCTGCTTGGGGTCTTTTTGCAGCGCAATGTCGATCAGGCGTTCCAGCGTGGCGGGCAGGGCGGGGCGGCGGGCGCGCAACGGCACGTGCGGCGCGTTGGAAATCTGGTACAGCAGCGTCATCAGATTGTCGGACTGGAATGGGCGCTCGCCGGTCAGCAATTCATAGAGCACAATACCGAGCGAAAACATGTCGGAGCGCGCATCGAGGTCGCGCTCGGCGATCTGTTCGGGCGACATGTAGGAGGGCGAACCTACCATGCCGGTCAATTGCGTGGTCTGGCTGTTGACCAGGTGCGAAGCGCCGAAATCGCTGATCTTGATGTCGCCGCTGGTGGTCAGCATGATATTTTCCGGCTTCAGGTCGCGGTGCACCAGGCCGCGCGCACTGGCATATCCCATGGCCATGCAGCATTTGAAGGCAATTTGCAGCACATTAGCCAGCGGCAGGAGGGTGTCGGGCTTGTTATGGCTCGATAGCGGCTTGCCGTCGACATATTCGAGCACCAGATAGGCGTGCTTTTCGTCCTGAACGGCGTCGAGGATGCCCATGATGCACGGGTGCTGCAGCTCGCGCACCAGCCGCGCCTCGTTCATGAACATGTGCCGCACCCGACCGGCGTAGGCAGTGTCCTGCAGCAGGTCGGACTTCAAAACCTTGAGGGCAACCTGGATTTGCTGGAAGGAGTCGAGCGCGAGATAGACATCCGAGGTCGCACCGCCGCCCAGCCGTTTGAGGATCTGATATTTATTAAGTTGTTCCATGCGGTCCCGGTGCTTGCTGCCTTCTGGATGTTCTCATCGTATTACCAGGTAGGGCGGGCGCGTTTTTGTGCCCACGCGGGAGCCAAGCTTGAAATTCACAATGGAGACCAACATCGCGACAATTTCGCGTGGGTAAAATGCCTGCCCTCCCTACCGGGCTTATTGCCCGTAATCGTACAGCGGTTTGCCCTTGTCGACGACGTGCACGGTAAATAATTTCAGGGGGGTGTCGCCCACCACCTTGAAGCCGGCGTGTTTTACGTCGCGCAGGTTCATCAGCGTTGTTCCGGTGGGAAGCATGGTCGGCGCTTTTCCTGGCATCTGGATGGTCGCACCCTGCAGCACGTAGCCCGCTTCAATGCCGTGGTGGAGATGAATGTCGACGCCGTCGCCCGGCTTGTATTCGGCCGTGGAAGCAATGACTTCCATGTTGGGCGCTCCGGACAGATCGACGCGCTTTTGCTCGACACGTTGCGGCGAGTCAGTCAGCGTCTGGGCAACCAGGCCGGTGGCCACGCCGGCACCGAACAGGAACGCGCAGGCCAGGGTGCGTATGACAATTCTTTTGCTCATTTCGATCTCCTTATCGGTCAAAACCAAGTGGGCATAGTTTGTCGCGTAACAGCCTTGTGGTCAAGATCGTAACAAGGAGGGCGACTCACATCACTGCCTTCAGACGTTCCATCCCGGCCCGGCTGACGGGAATCTCTTTTCCGTCGCGCATGATCACGCTTTGCACGTCCTTGGTCAGGCGCCCAAGGCTTTGGACACAAGAGACGTTCACCAGATAGGAGCGATGTACGCGCACGAACTTGCTGTCGTCGAGCTGCCCTTCGAAATCGGACAGACTTTGCGTCTTCATCCAGCATTTGCCCTGCGCATGGATCTGGATATAGTCGTCTTCCGCCTCGACGTAATCGATATGCTCCACCGGAACGAGGTGCAGCTTGCCGCGATCACGGATGATAATGCGCTGCACGCGGTTTTGCTCCACCAGTTGCGCCACGGTCGGTGCCGGTTGGCCCAGCCGCGCCCGTGCCTGGGCCAGCGCTTCGTCGAAGCGGGTTTGCGAGAATGGTTTAAGCAGATAGTCGACTGCATGCAGGTCGAAGGCCTTGAGTGCATATTCGTCATAGGCGGTGGTGAAGATGACACCGGAGCGGCGGCCCGTTTCGGCCAGCACTTCGAGGCCGTTCAGTTTCGGCATCTGGATGTCGAGCAGGATCAGGTCAGGATTGAGGCGGTTGATCTCTTCCACCGCCTGCAGGCCGTTTTCGCATTCGCCGACGATTTCGATATCGCCATGCTGTGCCAGATATTCACGCAACAGGCGGCGAGCGAGTTCTTCATCGTCGACGATCAGGCAGCTAGTCATCATGGTTCCCGTTCATGGTTTGGCCGCTTCAGCCCGTTGATTTCGCCATCTGCTTCATTTTCGGCTTCATAAGGCAAGGTGAGGCTGACCAGAAAACGAGCCGGTGCGGGCCTGTTCCATTCTACACGCGCCCTGCCGTCGTAGAGCGTTGCGCAGCGGCGGCGGATGTTTTCCAGGCCGATGCCGTTTCCTTGCGGTGCGCTGGCATCCGCTTCCATCGGGTTTTCCACTTCGATGTGCAGCCAATTGTCGCGCACAGCCGCACGCACCTCGATCAAGCCGCCCTCGGTCAGCGTGCGGATGCCGTGCTTGATGGCATTTTCCAGCAAGGGTTGCAGGATCATTGGTGGTATGAGACCGTGCATTGCTGCTTCATTGCAGGTTGTGCGTGAGTCGAGTTTCCTGCCGAAGCGAATCTTTTCCACGGCAAGAAAGCTGTCGCACAGTGCCAGTTCGTCTTTCAGCGCAATCTTTTCCCGCTCGGCCAGAGCCAGGGTTTGGCGGAAGAAATGCGCCAGGGCGATGGTCATGGCGCGTGCTGCGGCCGCATCGATCGAAGTCAGCGCGCTGATTGAATTGAGACTGTTGAACAGGAAATGCGGGTTGATCTGCATGCGCAACAGTTGTAACTCTGCTTCGCGCGCCTGGATGCGCGACTGACCTTCGCGCAATTCGGCAGTGCGCAGGTTTTCCGTCGCAATGAAAACATCGTGAATGAGGATAGAGAGCAGGTAGAAACCTGCACCGAGGCCGAATACGGTGGCGCGCGACTTGTCTGCCAAATCGAGCGTACTCCAGCTCGTGTCGATCAGGGTGCCGATGCCGCTCCAGGCCTTGCAGATGAACAATAGAAGCAGGCCCGACATAAGAGAGGTGATGCCGTAGCTTGCCACCAACCGCTGCAGACGCCGTTTGGCAAGCGGCAGGGCGCGGCACACGTAGTACGCAGACAGGGCAAGGAAACCGTAAAGGATGCAGACAGGCACGCAAAAGAAGACTGCATTCTGCACCGGTACGGTGCCGCCAGTCACGAGCATGCTGGCAATCGCGTTTCCGATGACGATCCAGACCGCGATATACCAGAACAGGTGACGCGTGTCGAAAAATAGCGGGTGCATCAAGCGCGGCTCAGTTCAGGGATGTCAGGAAGTGGGCCATCAATTTCTGATTTCCACGCCGCCCATCACGACATAACCTTCAATAATCAGGCGCTTGCCGATCACCGCCGGAGGTACGGTCTTGTCTTCGACGCCGCCCAGCACGGGAATGGCGTTGCTCATCACCGACCAGTCGGTCGGTACCTTGAGCACAATGGCACCCCAGGTAGCAAAAATGTTCAGCACTGCATCGGTCTGGATCGAAGCCTGGCGCAAGTCGATTTCCACACCACCCATGATGGCAGTGACTTCACCGCCGCGAAAGTCTTGCGTATCCTTGCGCACCTTGTTGCCGCTCAATATCGCAGCGATATTCAGGGTGGAGTTGGGATCGGCATTGGTGTATGGCGCTCCGCTATGGCGGAACTGAACCGGACCGATGCGTTTGCCGATTTCCCTTTCGGCCCAGCCTTTCGATATCACGAGTACGCCGGCACCGATCAGGAACAGCGGCCACAAATCGTGTATGCGGAAATACAGGAAGCCGAGATGCTGGAGCGTGAAAATGATGCCAAGCCCGATCAGAATGGTGCCGGTGATATAGCCGGAGCGGGTCTGCGTCTGGTAAATCTTCAGTATGCCCACGACAATAAATACGGTCGGCCAAAACGTGAAAATATCGACCATGCCGAACAGATGCAGATTGTCGATCAGTGCGAGCAGCCCGAAGCCGATGATGATGGCGCCGAGCACAACGCGGTTGTTGGGTTGGTTCATTGCAGCGACTCCTTGTCCGTTTTCTTGATGCCTGCGACCAGCCCTTCGGCCGCGATGGTGACGCCGCACCCGATCAGCAGCACCGGCCAGCTATTGCCGAAGTTGAAGCCCCACAGGTTTTCCATACAGGCAAACAGCCACATGCCGATCATGACTTGATTGAGGCCCCGTATGACATGGCGGGCGCGCGTGGCCGACAGGACTTCAACCGCACCGATCACGGCAACTATCAGCGGCCAGAAGTGCCACAGGCCGCTGATTTCCAATATGTCCATGCGCTCAAGCAGGAACAGGCAGCCGGCGGCGATCATGATCAGCCCCCACAGTATGCGTTTGCGCGCGTGGCGCTTGTTTTCCATCAGTTGGTCCATGTGTATCCCCTTGTCCGTTGCGGGGTGGACGATGCGCACATCGTTTCCCTTGCCGCATGTTGAAGATAAACGAGGCTTGACAGAAAGTCTTGGGTTTTTCGGCCAATGCCGCAGATTGTCCGGTGAATGACGAAGTAGAAGTATTGCGGCGCGGCAGCACCCGAGCACCAGTGTCAGCGCGCCCGGTGATGGATTGATGTGCCCGACCGGCTCAGTCGGGAATATCTTCCAGCGCCAACAATTCGGCCACCGTTTGGCGGCGGCGTATCAGGCGCGCCTTGCCATGGTCGACCAGCACTTCGGCAGTCAGCGGACGGCTATTGTAGTTCGAAGACATCGATGCGCCATAGGCGCCCGTGTCATGGAACACCAGCAGGTCGCCTATCTGCGGATCGGGCAAGGGGCGCCGCGTGACGATGCCGCCGTCTTCCTGAGTAAACACATCGCCCGATTCGCACAACGGGCCAGCCACCACGCTGTCGCGCAGCTTGCGTTCGGCAGAATCTCCGGTGCCGGCAATCACGCTGATTTCGTGATACGAGCCATACATGGCCGGGCGCATCAATTCATTGAAACCGGCATCGACCAGCACGAAATGATTGGCACCCATGTCCTTTACCGCGCGCACTTCGGTCACCAGCGTACCTGCTTCGGCCACCAGGTAGCGTCCCGGCTCAATTTCCAGGTGAACGGCATGTCCGAGATGCGTTTCCAGCTTCTTGCGCGCTGCGTCCCAAAGGCTGAAGTAATGCGCAGTATCGACTTGCGGTTCGCCGGCACGATAGGGGATCGACAAGCCGCCACCGGCCGAGATGGCGCTGATGTCATGCTTCATGTCGATCACCAGTTGCACCATCGCATCGCACACATTGGACAGATGCGTGTAATCGACGCCTGAGCCGATATGCATGTGCAGGCCGATTAGCTGCAGACCATGACGCTCAATACACGCCAACGCCTGCGGCAGGTCAGCATGCCAGATGCCGTGCTTGCTGTGTTCGCCGCCGGTGTTGGTCTTCTGGCTGTGGCCGTGGCCGAAGCCGGGATTGATGCGCAGCCAGACGGCATGCCCCGGCGATGCGGCGCCGAGTTGCTCAAGCATGTCGATCGAGCCGGCGTTGACCGGGATGCGATGTTCGATCACTTTCGCCAGCGTAGGGCGATCAATCAGGTCGGCTGTAAATACGATTTCCGATTTGTCGTTCGCTCCGCTGGTGTAGCCTGCATGCAGCGCACGTTCGATTTCGCCGAGCGATACCGCATCGACTGCCACGCCCTCTGCACACATCAGGCGCAGGATATGCGTGTTCGAGCACGCTTTTTGGGCAAAGCGGATCGTGTCGAACTGGCGCAGATTGGCGATGCGGGCGCGGATGGCGGCGGCATCGTAGACCCATAGCGGCGTGCCGAATTGGCTGGCGAGTTCGGAGAGCGTGCTGTCGTCGGTTTGGCGCATGATGCTTGGTCCTGGAATTGATCGAGAGCGACATTCTGCATGTTTCTTTCAATTCAATAAAATGCTATTTTTTGCATAGTTTATTCATTATTGATATGATATTGCCGCATGGACATCACGCAACGGCATATCGAAGTCTTTCGCGCCCTCATGACGGCAGGCAGCGTCACCGCTGCCGCTCAAGTGTTGTTCACTTCGCAACCCACGGTGAGCCGTGAGCTGGCGCGGCTGGAAGACCTGGTCGGCATCCCGCTATTTGACCGCGTGCGCGGCCGCCTACAGCCGAATGCCCAGGCACTGGCCTTGTTCGAGGAGGTACAGCGTTCCTACGCTGGGCTGGAGCGCGTGATCGGCGTGGCCAGCCGGCTCAAGCAGTTTGCCCAGGGACAGTTGTCCTTGATCTGTCTGCCGGTGTTTTCGCAAATCCTGCTGCCCGCAGTGTGCGCACGTTTTCTCGCCACACATGGAGGGGTGAGCGTCGCCATCACGCCGCAAGACTCGCCTTTTCTTGAAGAATGGCTGGCCTCGCAAAGTTACGACCTCGGTTTGACCGAGCAAGACAAGGCCCCGCCGGGTACGGAACAGAGCCTGCTGCTGGAAGCCAATGAGGTTTGCGTTTTGCCGCAGGGCCACAACTTGCTAAACAAGCCGGCACTTGCGCTGCGGGATTTTGCGGATGAATGCTTCGTCAGCCTCGCGCCGGACGATCCCTATCGCTTGATGATAGACGACGCGTTTCGTCGTCACGGCGTGGAACGGCGCATGGTGATGGAAACGCACAGCGCAGCTTCGGTGTGCGCCATGGTGCGACAGGGTGTAGGCATCGGCATCGTCAATCCGCTCACGGCGCTCGAATACGCGGCGCAAGGTGTGCAGAGCCGTCCCCTGGAACTCGCCATTCCGTTTCGCGTGCACGTGGTGCGCCCCCTGCATCGGCCGGGGAATCTGCTGGTCGAACGCTTCCTTGCAGCGCTGCGCGAGGAGGCGCAAAGCCTCTCGGCGCGCTTCCTTGCGCATTCTAATGCGCAGTGAAAATGATCCTCTCCGCAGTACCAGAATGGTGGGTCAGGTGTTGCTTTCCGTTAATTTTGACGGTATGCGCCGCCGGCTGCTGAATCTATCAGCCGCCCGAATGTAAATCACCTGCCAGCTTTTACAGCTGCGATCTCTAGCAGGTTGTTTGAACTTTGTCCGTTTCCTACTATCCACCTGCCTGTCAACTGCGACGAGATCAATTGCCGGTTCGGTTCGATTCCTGCCTTTCCTCCGCAATTTGATTGGCATATCCGCGGCCATTGCGTTCGACGCTTGCGACCCGCCATTGCACTTCATCCAGGAGATCAACATGTCTGTATCGAGCAACACCGTCACCATCACCGGTGCCACCATCACCAATATGAGCTACATCCCCAGTTCCTTCATGATCACGGAAGGTCAGGAAAGCTCGCCGCCGCCGACCTTCACCAAGGACAACAACACCTGGACCATCAAGATCGGCGCCGACCGCAAGAACAATGCCGCAGTCGCCAGCAGCTTCAAATCCGTCACCGGCGGCGGTTCGCACGAATACGCACCGGACGGCGGCGGCCCCAACGGCCCGAACGAACTCAATTTCTACTTCGGCGTGAACATCACCGTGGACACTCACATCGGCTCCGTCATCGTGCCGGTGTATCTTGCCCAAGGACACTATGCCACCACCAACAACTGGTGGATGGGCGCCAACGGCCTGATCAACTACGGCACACCGCTGCTGCTGGCGATCGGCAACAACCAGGTTGTGGAAGCGTTCAAGCTGTCGGGCGGTACCAGCTCGTTCACGCTGACGCAGGTTTGATTTTGTTTTAGCCAGATACGCCATGGCCGACCTCGAATTGGGAGGCGGCTGTGGCATTTAACGCAATGGGGACACGATCCTGGCGCAGTCGAGCTTCCACTTCTAGCTCCGGACAGCCGCCTTGACGTTCATCCCCGGCGTCCCGGCAAACAACTCCGCGATCCACTCCACAAACACCCGCACCTTGGCAGACAAATGCCTATTCTGCGGATACACCACGTGCACAGGCAGCGGGTCGCTGGTCCAGTCCGCAAGCAGCACTTCGAATTGACCGCTTTCGATGTAAGGGCCGATGGTGGCTTCACCCATCTGCATGATGCCGAGGCCGGCGATGCCGGCTGCCAGGTAGGCGTTGGAATCGTTGACGGCGATCTGGGCGGGCGGGTTGACTTCGATGCGTTCGCCGTCACGCGTGAAGTCCCAGGGGTACATCCTGCCGGTCTTGGACGAGAAGAAGTTGATACAGTGGTGTCGCTCCAGGTCTAGCGGGTGAGTGGGGCGGCCGAAGCGGTTGAGGTAGGAAATCGGGGCGCAGGTGACAAATCCCATGACGCCGACACGGCGCGCGATCAGGGTCGAATCGTTGAGGTTGCCGCCGCGCACGGCGCAGTCCACGCCTTCCTCGATCAGGTCGATCTGGCGGTCGCTGCAGCCGAGTTCGAGCTGAATGTCGGGGTAGCGCTCGAAAAAATCGGGCAAGGCGGGTACCAGCATTTCGCGGCTCATGGCGGTGGGGGCGTCCACGCGCAGGCGGCCGCTCGGGCTGGCGCGGTTGCGCGAGAGCGATTCCTCGGCGTCGCGCACGTCCGACAGAATGCGCAAACATCGTTCATAATAGGCGGCACCATCGGCGGTAACGTTGATCCGGCGCGTGGTGCGGTTGAGCAACTTGACCGCGAGCGTGCTTTCCAACGTCTGGATCAAGGTGGACACCGTTGCCTTGGGCAATTGCATCTGGTCAGCCGCGCGTGTGAAGCTGCCGGTGTCGACCACATGGACAAAAACCTCCATTGCTTGCAATTTATTCATCATATCTCCCATTGTTCAGTATTCTGAACAATCAATTCAAAATTTGACCCTTTATCTCATTGTAGATGAAGTCTATGATTGCTGTACTGCAGCAAGGAATTGATTTGGATCAAAATTTGGATGTGGCGCGAAATGCAACTTTTTGACAATTGCCGCCACTCATTCCTTTCGTGATGGCAAAGCAGGTTGGGCGGCGGTATCGGGGAATTTTCGGTGTCGCGCAGCATCCAACATTAAATTTCCGCCGTCTATCCTGCAGGCTTTTGTTGTAAAAATGGTTGATTGCGGTTTTGGGCAGTTGGCAAATATGTAGTTCGCAAATGGAGGTTGTCATGGCACATCTGGATAGAGTAGCGGGAGCGGTTACGCTGGCATTGGGCCTTTTGGCCATGGCTGCGGTCGTGTCGACCGACGCTTATTCCGTTGGCGCACGCACCGACGCGCGCAGCTACAAGGTGGTTACGCACATGATCGCCGACAACGGCACGGCCTTGTGCCTGAACGATGCCACCCAAGACAGCCAGGCGGACGCCCAATGAGCGTCGCGCAGGACAGTCGGCAGCCTGCGGGGCAACCTGCAGTCCAGCCCTTGCAGATACGCGATATCGAATTGCAGGGGGCTGCGGGGCCGCTGGCAGCACGGGTTTACTCGATTGTGGCACCCGGCGTGAAACAAGATGGCCTGATCGTGTTCTTCCATAGCGGCGGCTTCGTGGAAGGCGACCTGGAAGGCGCCGACGATTTCCTGCGCCATCTGGCGTTGAACAATTCCGGCTATGTGGTGCTGGCCGCCAGTTATACGCTCGCCGCAGTGAGCCCGTTTCCGGCTGCTGTGGAAGATGCGCATGCCGTGCTGCTTTGGGCCAAGAAGCACAAGCTCAAGCTGGGCTGGAGCGGCAAGCAGATGATCACGGCCGGCATTGAAGCGGGCGCCAACTTGGCGGCGGTGTCGGCATTGATGTCGCGCGACCGCGGCGGACCTGATTTGGCCGGCCAGATTTTGATCATGCCCATGCTCGATCCAGGTCTTTCCACCGGTTCGATGCGCGCCATGCCTGCTGCGGATATAGCCGAAGTTGCCGACGCCTGCGCCGCCTGCTACCGAGGTTACCTGCCGAATGCGGCCGACCGCACGCACCCCTATGCGTCACCCTTGCAGTCGAGCCGGCTGAAAAACCTGCCGCCGGCATTGATCCTTTCGGCCGAGGACGATCCGTTGCGCGACGAGGCTGAGCAGTACGGCACCAAGTTGATCAATTGCGGTGTCAATACCACGGTTCAACGGTTGCAGCCGGCCCCGCTGCAGGAGCCGGGTGCGCGCAATGAATGCGCCTGTCGCGGACCGGTGCTGGCCGCGATTTCCGCTTACCTGTCGGGTTTGGACAAACCGCCGCCTTCCTGATTAGCAGCAGCAAGACCTGTCACTGGTAGTTTTAATTACTCTGCGCCCTTCGGCACAGTGAGCCCCTGTCTTTCCGATTTCTCGTCTCGCGTCGAGACGTAGGAGCCGTTTTACCGAAATTTCCTGCATTACCTCAGAAAGGGAGTCATCATGAACAAATTCAAATTCTCCAACAACAATCTGGTCACCTTGGTGCGGCCCGTGATTGCGGCACTGGCCGTTGTGGGCTTGGCCGGTTTCATCCTCTCCGGCTGCGAGCCTGCTCATAGCAAGATCGCCGAAGGTCCTGCCGCCGGTGGACCGCCTGTGTCGGCTGCCAGTGTGGTGGAAAAACAGATTGCCGAGACGCAGGAATTTTCCGGACGACTGGAAGCGGTCGAGCGTGTTGAAATCCGTTCGCGCGTCGGCGGCTTCATTACAGCCGTCAATTTCAAGCCGGGCGGCGTGGTCAAAAAGGGTGATGTGCTGTATGTGATCGACCCGCGTCCCTATCAGGCCGAAGCCGACCGTGCCGAAGCCGCCGCCGCCTCGGCACGCGCCAAGGCCGATCTCGCCAAGTTGGAACTGAACCGCTCCGAGAAACTGCTAGGCGAAAAGGCCATCGCGCAGCGCGAGTATGACGAGAGCGCATCGAACTTCAAGGAACTTGATGCCGCTGCACGTGCCGCCCAGGCTTCGCTGGAAACCGCCCGACTCAACCTCGGTTACACGCAAGTGCATTCGCCCATTGACGGACGCGTGAGCAAGGCCGAAATCACGGTAGGCAACCTGATCGATCCGTCGGCCATCCTGACTTCGGTGGTATCGACCGACCGCATCTATGCCAGTTTCGATGGCGACGAAGACACCTTCCTGCGCGTGGGCGCGCAATCGCACCAGGGTCAGCCGGTTACGGTCAAGATCGGTTTGGCCAACGAAGCGGGTTTCCCGCATGAAGGCAAGCTCGAATTTGTCGACAACCGCCTCGACCCGGCCACCGGCTCGGTACGCATGCGCGCCACCTTCGCCAATGCCGATGGCGGCCTGGTGCCAGGCTTGTTCGCCCGCGTGCAACTGGGCGGCGGAAAGGACACCACCAAGGCGCTGATGATCAATGAGCGCGCCGTCGGCACCGACCAGAACTACAAGTTTGTGTTCGTGGTCGGCGCCGACAACAAGGCTGAATACCGCCGCGTTACGCTAGGCCCGCAAATCGATGGCTTGCGCGTGGTGCGCGACGGCTTGAAGCCGGGCGAGAAAGTGGTGGTCAACGGCTTGCAGCGCGTGCATCCAGGCGCGCCGATCACGCCGCAATTGGTCAACATGAGCGACGACGCGACTGCCACGGCCGCCACGGAAGTCAAGCCATCGGAAGTAAAACCGAATGACAAGTCTGCTGACGTCAAGACCGCTAAAGCGTCTGGCGCAGCCACTGCCAAGGAATAAACAATATGAATTTTTCGCGATTCTTTGTCGACAAGCCGATCTTTGCGGCGGTCCTGTCGATCATCATTTTTGTGGCAGGGGTGATTGCCATTTTCAGTCTGCCAATTTCCGAGTACCCGGACGTGGTGCCGCCTTCGGTGGTGGTGCGCGCGCAGTATCCGGGCGCCGATCCGAAGATCATTGCCGAGACGGTGGCCGCACCGCTCGAAGAGCAGATAAACGGCGTGGAAAACATGCTCTACATGTCGTCGCAAAACACCGCCGACGGCGCATTGATGCTGACAGTGACGTTCAAGGTCGGCACTAATGTCGAGCAGGCCGAAACCCAGGTGCAGAACCGCGTGCAACGTGCCTTGCCGCGCCTGCCCGACGAAGTGCGCCAGATCGGCGTGACCACGGTAAAAAGCTCGCCCAATCTGACCATGGTGGTGCATTTGCTGTCGCCGAGCGGGCGTTATGACGACCTGTATCTGCGCAACTACGCCGTGCTCAACATCAAGGACCAGCTCGCGCGCATTCCCGGCATGGGCGAAACCAATCTGTTCGGCTCTGGCGACTACGCCATGCGTGTCTGGCTTGATCCGCAAAAGGTGGCGGCGCGAGGTTTGACCGCAAGCGATGTGGTCGCAGCCATTCGCGAACAGAACGTGCAGGTGGCAGCCGGCGTGATCGGTTCCTCGCCTTCGAAGGATGCAACCTTCCAGATGACGGTCAACACGCAAGGTCGATTGAAGACGCCCGAGCAATTCGGTGCCATCATCGTGCACACCAATGCCGACGGCGCGGTGACGCAGTTGAAAGATGTGGCGCGCATCGAACTCGGTTCGAACTCTTATGATTTGCGTTCGCTGTTGAACAACAAGTCGGCCGTGGCAATCGGTATCTTTGAAGCGCCGAACGCTAACGCCTTGCAATTGTCGACCGACGTGCGCGCCAAGATGGAAGAATTGAAGAAAGACTTCCCCGAAGGCGTGGACTACGACGTCGTATATGACCCGACCCAGTTCGTGCGCGAATCGATCCGCGCCGTGATCCACACGCTGCTCGAAGCGATTGCGCTGGTGGTGCTGGTGGTGATCATATTCCTGCAAACCTGGCGCGCTTCCATCATCCCATTGCTGGCGGTGCCGGTGTCGATTGTCGGTACCTTTGCGGTGATGCTGGGCTTCGGTTTTTCGATCAACACCCTATCGTTGTTCGGCCTCGTTCTGGCAATCGGTATTGTGGTCGATGACGCCATCGTGGTGGTGGAAAACGTCGAACGCAATATTGCCAACGGCCTCTCGCCGCGCGACGCGACCATCCAGGCCATGAAGGAAGTCAGCGGCCCCATCGTGGCGATTGCGCTGGTACTGTGCGCAGTGTTCGTACCAATCGCCTTCGTCTCCGGCTTGTCGGGTCAGTTCTATCGCCAGTTCGCGCTGACGATTGCAATCTCGACCGTGATTTCGGCATTCAGCTCGCTGACGCTGGCGCCGGCCTTGGCTGCGAGCTTGCTCAAGCCGCACGACGCACCGAAAGATGCGTTGACCCGTGTCATGGACAAACTGTTCGGCGGCTTCTTTGCCTGGTTCAACCGCTTCTTTGGCCGAGCTTCGCGCAGCTATGAAGTCGGCGTGAAGGGCGTGTTGGGACGCAAATCAATTGCTGTTGGCGTGTACCTGGTGCTTGGCGTGGCCGGCGTGTTGATGTTCAAGGCAGTGCCGGCCGGTTTCGTGCCGGGCCAGGACAAGCAATATCTGGTCGGCTTCGCGCAATTGCCTGATGCCGCTTCGCTGGAACGTACGACCTCGGTGATCCGCCGCATGTCCGATATTGCCAAGGAAATCCCCGGCGTCGAATCGTCGGTGGCATTTCCGGGTTTGTCGATCAACGGCTTCACCAATGCGCCGAATGCCGGTATCGTGTTCACCACCTTGAAGCCGTTCGACCAACGCACCAAGCCGGAAGAATCCGGTGCGGCGATTGCCGGCGAGATCAACAAGCGCATGGGTGCCATCCAGGATGCGTTCGTGATGGTGTTCCCGCCACCGCCGGTCAATGGTCTCGGCACCATCGGCGGCTTCAAGCTGATGATCGAAGACCGCGGCAACCTTGGCTACGACGCCTTGTACAAGGCGACGCAGGAAGTGCAGATGAAGGCCTGGCAAGACCCCAAGCTGGCCGGCGTATTTTCCAGCTTCAAGATCAACGTGCCGCAATTGTTCGCCGACGTGGACCGCACCAAGGCCAAGCAACTGGGTGTGCCGCTGGAAACGATTTACCAGACGCTGCAGATCAACCTCGGTTCGCTCTACGTCAACGACTTCAACCAGTTCGGCCGTACCTATCAGGTTCGCGTACAGGCTGATGCACCGTTCCGTTCGCATGCCGAAGACATCGCACAATTGAAGGTGCGCAGCGACAAGGGCGAGATGATACCGCTGTCGTCGCTGATGCGCGTGAAAGACAGCTATGGCCCGGATCGCGTCCAGCGTTATAACGCCTATGTCGCGGCTGACCTGAACGGTGGCGCTGCCCCCGGCGTGTCCTCCGGCGAAGCACAAGCCGAGATGGACAAGATCCTGCGCGAAACGCTACCCAAGGGCATCAGCTATGAATGGACCGACTTGACCTATCAGGACATCCTGGCAGGCAACACCATGTTGCTGGTGTTCCCGCTGTGCGTGCTGCTAGTGTTCCTGGTGTTGGCTGCACAATATGAAAGCTGGACCTTGCCGCTGGCGGTGATTTTGATCGTGCCGATGTCCATCCTGTGCGCGCTGATCGGCGTCAAGCTCACGCATGGCGACAACAACGTCTTCACGCAGATTGCCTTGTTCGTGCTGGTGGGGCTGGCTTCGAAGAATGCGATTCTGATTGTCGAGTTCGCCCGCGAACTGGAAGAGCATGGCCGCACCGTGTTGCAAGCGGCGCTGGAAGCTTGCCGCCTGCGTCTGCGCCCGATCCTGATGACTTCGATTGCATTCATCATGGGCGTGGTGCCGCTGGTGTTTTCGCACGGCGCCGGTTCGGAAATGCGTCATGCCATGGGTGTGGCGGTGTTCTCCGGCATGCTGGGCGTGACCTTCTTCGGCCTGTTCCTTACGCCGGTATTTTATGTCTTGTTGCGCACCCTGGCCAAGCGCCTGGCTCACAAGCCTGCCGCCGCCGTGGTGCCTGCACTCGGAGGGACCCATTAATGAAATCGCACCCTATCATCAAGCGAATTACCCCGTTGTTGGCAGCTCTGCTACTGGTTGCCTGTGCTGCGCCGGAGTTCAAGCAGCCACAGATCGATACGCCGACAGCGTTCAAGGAATCGTCGCAACCGTTGACGGCGGCAGACGGCACCCGCTGGCAGCCGGCCCGCCCGGCCGAAGCGCAGCCGCGCGGCGAATGGTGGCTGGCATTCAATGATCCGGCCTTGAACCAATTGATTGCGGACGCGAGCAAGGCCAACGCCAATCTGGCCGTGGCGGCGGCGCGTGTGAAGCAGGCGCGCGCCATTGCCGGCATTGCCGAGGCCGATCGGGTTCCGCAAATCGGCGTTTCGGCCGGTGGTCAGCGCGAGCGCGTCTCGCCGCTGTCCGTCGGATTGCCGCAAGGGACGCACGTGCCGCCGGCCAATGTCTATCAAGCCAATCTGACAGCCAGCTACGAGGTCGACCTGTTCGGCCGTGTGGCATCGAGTGTCAGCGCGGCGCAGGGCGATGCCGCGGCGGTGGATGCCAATTACCGCTCGGTTTTATTGTCGCTGCAGGCTGATGTGGCGCAAACCTATTTCCGCTTGCGCGAAACCGATGCCGAACTCGACACCTTGAACCAGACCGTCAAGTTGCGCGAGGAAAGCGTGCACGTCAACCAGCGCAGATATGACTTGGGCGACCTCGGAGAATTCGACCTGACCCGCGCCAAGACCGAATTGGCGACGTCGCGCGCCGAGGCGGTCGGCCTGCAACTGCAGCGCGTGACCAATGAACATGCGCTGGCCGTGCTGCTGGGCAAACCTGCCGCAGAATTTACCCTGGGGCATAACCCGTTGCAGGAAGGCGCGGCGTTGCCGAGCATCCCAGCCGGCTTGCCGTCTTCGCTGCTGGAGCGCAGACCGGACATTGCTGCGGCTCAAAAGACCATGGAAGCGTCGAACGCACGCATCGGCCTTGCCAAGGCGGCGATGTTCCCGGCACTGAACCTGAACGCCGGCGCCGGCGGCTTGGCCAACACTTTCGCCAACGTGTTCGAGATGAGCAATCAGTCCTGGCTGCTCGGCGCGTTGTTATCCATGCCGATCATCGATGGCGGACGCAACAAGGCCAATGTCGAACGCAGCAAGGCGGCGCTGGAAGAATCGGTTGCGACATATCGCCAAAGCACCTTGGTGGCATTCGCCGAAGTTGAGGACAATCTGGCCGGTCTGCGCATTCTCGCTGGACAGGCCGAGCAAATCGACGCTGCCGTTGTATCGGCGCGGCGTTCGGCTGAATTGGCACAAAAGCTTTATGCGGCGGGGCGCTCAAGCTATCTGGATCTGCTCGACGCACAGCGCAATCTGGCGACGGTTGAACGCACTGCCGTCCAATTGCGCGGCGGCCGGGCGGTGACGACGGTAGCCTTGATACGCTCGCTGGGCGGCGGGTGGGATTCCGACAAGGCCGTTGCGATTCGCTAAATAAGGAAATAGTCTCCCTCTTGCGCCGCGTCGACTTTGCTCGATGCGGCGTTTTTTTTGACCATTTGGTATTCTTCTTCGGTCTCAATGACGGCAAAAATCCCTCACCGGCAGGCGAGGGGCGCTTCCTCCTAAAATGCGTGCTTGATTCCTGCCCCCAGGAACCCGTTACTGTCATGAAGGAACCCCGACGAAAACCCGCCCGAAACCTTGTTGGCCATGTAGCCGGCATACAAGTGGGTGCGCTTCGATAACTTGTAGTCGCCCAGCACCGAGTAGAACTTGTTGCTGCCGCTGCATGTTGCAACGTTGACACCCGTGGTGCATGCACCGTTTGAATAATCGTTTTGCTTGACGTCGTAAAACGCGACGGTGGCGTTGAACTGCGGACTCACCTCATAGGTCACGCCCGAAAAATAGACAGCGAATTGCTTTTCCAAGTTATAGGCCGTGGTATTGGCCGTGCCGACCGGGTAGCCGAGCGTGCTGGTGATGCCGGTATCGAGCCCTGCGTTCGACGGATTGTCGAAGTCGATGCGTTCGTAGCCGCCGCGCAGGCGCACATGATCGAATTTGTAGCTCGCGGCCAGCATGGTGGATGTGGTGTCGGCCACGGTGATGTTGACGGCGCCGACCGTGTTGGAGTTGGTGGCGAACACCGCGTCCTTGACCGCCGAATAAGTGCCGACGACACTGAACGCTCCATACTCATAACCAAGGTTTAACTGGAATTCCGATTGTGCATCGGTCGAACCGGTTTGGCCACCGAGCTTGTACAAGGCACCGAAGCGCAAGCCGTTAGACTGGAATTTGTACTTGATGCTGTTGTCGATGCGATAGTCTTCCGTCGATCCACCGCCGCCATAGGAGCCCGAATAGCCGAACGGCGAGAAAGTTTGAGAACCTTCCATCGGGTCATACTGGACCAAGGTGTCATAGCCGAAACTGTAGTTGCGCCCGAATGTGATCGTGCCCAGCGTACTGGAGGCAAGACCGAGATTGGCTTCGCGGTTGAACAACTGGCCGGCCAGCGAACTATCGGCCGAGACGGTCGTCTGCGTCTTGGCCAGGTTGCCGGCCAGCGAGGCGAGCCCGTTGGAAATGACGCCATTGGGCGAGTTGAAGCCGCTTTCGAGTGTGAAGACCGCGCGCAATCCGTCACCCAGATCTTCCGCGCCGCGAAATCCTATGCGTGATGGAGACAGCCCGCCATTGAACATGCCGGTGTCGGCGCTGTTGCCAAGTTTGGTGGCAACCGGATTCATCAGAATGGGAAAGTTGGAATCCTCACTTAAGGAATGTTGCGAGTGGCCGATCCCGATGTCGATGATTCCGTACAGTTCAATGGAGGTTGGACTGGCGGATTGCGCAAATGCCATTTGACCGGTCAAGCCCAGGCACAGGCCGATGAATTTGTATTTCATTTGAAGCTCCCTCAGGATAAGTGGGAAAACCGAAAAGGTACGCGCCGGTTCGTCGCCGAAGCCATCGCGCAATGCGGCAAAAAAGACAGCACAAAGCCGGCGCTGGTGCGCCGGCTTTGCAAATAGCCTGGAAACGCTCAAGGTCCGCTGGTTGCGGTGTCCATCGCTACGTAGACGCGCACGCCTTTCACGTCAACACCGGCGGGTGCAATTGCCGACAAATCAAAGGGTTTGTCGTTGAACGTGGAGAAATGCCACGAGAAGGCCTTGTCGCCGATATTGAAGCGCACGGTTTCTCCGTTAGCGACATTGATCCATTTTTTTGCAGGCGTCAGTTCAATGGTGCGGTCGGCGGCATTGCTTGTCACAGCGACGCCGTAGTCGGCATTGGTCCCGGTGGCGCCGATGGCGTGTGCGGCGGATGTCACGACAAGCGACCATAACAACACGGTCGTCACAACCATTTTCTTTTGCAGGTTCATCACGGTACTACTCCTTCATAAAATATTGTTGACATCAAATCGAGGTGATCTTCAGTCAGTTGCTTGCTGCTTGCATGATGTAAAACCGGGCGCGGTGCGAAAATATTCCAAACTATATTTTTTATTTTTCGGGAATAAATATGCTGTCACATTTGTCTGCGCGCGCCTGGTTAAAACGGTTTTAATGTTCTGTCGAAAAATTCTTGATGTTTGACGTCAATATGCAACGACGTGTTGTGTAATCGTGTTGTATTTCGCATCATGTGCGGCGTCGTCGTAAGCGACAAAGCCGCTAGGCATTGCCTTGCCTTCAGTTTCGGCTTGCTCCAATTCGGCCAGCACTTCGCTGCGCGTTTTGCCGTTTTTTCGATCCACTTTTTTCCTCGCAGTGTTATCTTCTGCTGCGGCCATCGTTGATTTTCCTTGTGTCGTCCCGGCAACGGCTTGCTGCGCGTTTGCACAGACCGAAAATGACAGGATCAGCGTCGCGCAAATGATGCTCTTGGTATTCATGTTGGTTCCTTCGTGTTGGTTGCTACGTTGAATTGCGGTGAATTGAAAATGCCGCCGGCACATTGCAATACGCAACGGCAACGTGCGATATTCCAATTATCTTTTTGCGCTTGAAGGGAATAAGATGAGGGCCGCTTGCGTCTTCAGGATGCGGTGGAGAAAATATATCCCTCGCTACGCACCGTTTGCAAAATGCGTTTGGCGGAATTGGCTTCGAGCTTGCGCCTGAGATTGCTGATGTGGGCGTCAACGACATTGGATCGAGGAACGAAATCGTTTTGCCATACATGTTCCAGCAGCATGGCCCGCGTAACGATTTGGTTGGCATTGCGTACCAGATATTCGAGTAATTGAAATTCGCGCGGGTTGAGCGCCACCGGCTGGCCGTTGA
This sequence comes from Burkholderiaceae bacterium, assembly GCA_036561005.1. GTDB lineage: Bacteria > Pseudomonadota > Gammaproteobacteria > Burkholderiales > Burkholderiaceae_D > PKWO01. The sequence continues at coordinate 56,522 of DATBQE010000162.1, forward strand.
TGACGACGCGTCTGGTGAAGAAATCGAGGTGGAGGGCGCCGACCGTCAGCGCGGATTGGTGATTCCTCCTGCCAAGCCGGTAGCGCAGTACAGCGGCCAGGCGCGCCAACAGGCTATCGAAAGAAAACGGCTTGATCAAATAGTCGTCGGCCCCGCATGCCAGGCAGAGCGCCCAGTCATCGATGTCGGAACTGCGGCCCATGACCATGATTGCCGTCTTGTTGCCACGTTTTCGCAATTCGCAAATCAGTCCCAGCCCGTCAATTCGCCCCGGGAGTATACGGTCGGTGATGATGGCGTCATAGGCGTCGCAGGCATTGCCGCGCGCGAAGTCGAACGCGTCATGACCATTGTCAATGCGATCGAGAATATATCCTGCCAGTGCTCTGGTCAGGAATTTCGCCAGGTGGTCGCTGGATTCCACGATCAGGATCTTCATGTGGGATTGGCCAGGGCGATAGGCTGTTGTGTTTGCGGCATTGCCGACGTCCTTGAATGGATGCTCTCCGTACTGATGACTCGCGAGGCGAGGGAAATATTCCCCGGTTTTCCGTTTTTGCGGAATAGGGCCGGTTTGAGCCGGTTCTTTCATTGAAATGCCGCGACCACGGCGTGGCGCGCCAAAGCCATTAATCTTGCCGGCTCGCCAGATGCGCCGCATCGCCTTGCATCATTGCGGCGCACTTTTCCCAATCGATGAATTTCCCTGCCTGCGCTGGAACCCTTGGCCGGGCGCCGGTGTCGAATCGGCAAGGCCAATGGCGTCATTGCACCTGCAACTGAATTTTCTGCCCAACTTACCTTCATATCGAGAGGGATTTACCATGGCCGATACCACCACCCGCGTCGCCATCCCCGGCAGCGAGCGCGAGCCTTTGAATAACGCCAGTCCGGTCGGCACGGTGCGGCCCGATCAGCATATCGAGGCCATCGTCCGCTTGCGCCCTGCAAACGACTATACCGATAGAGATGCGGAGGCCTGGTCAGGAGACAAATTGCCTTCCCAACGCAGCTATTTGTCGCGCCAGGAGTTCGCGCAAAAATTCGGCGCCAGTCCCGCCGACGTGGCCAGTATTGCCGCGTTTGCCGCACAGCACCAGTTGCAAGTGGTTAACAGCAGTCTCGCGAAGCGTTCTGTCGTGCTGAGCGGAACGGCGGCGGCATTCGGCGAAGCTTTCGGCACCACGCTCGAAACTTATGCCCATCCGAATGGTATCTACCGCGGGCGCGTCGGTCCGTTGATGGTGCCCGCCAATATTGCGGACATTATCGAAGGTGTATTCGGTCTCGATAACCGGCCGCAGGCCACGCCGAAATTTCAAGTCCGCAACACCAGGGGCATCATCGCACCGCATGCCGCGACCACGTCCTACACGCCGCCGAAACTCGCCGCCTTGTATGGTTTCCCTACCGATGTCGATGGCAGCGGCCAGTGCATCGCGATTATCGAACTCGGTGGCGGCAGCAGGCCGGCCGATATCGACGCCTACTTCGCCAGCCTGGGCCTGACTGCACCTACAGTGACATCCGTGTCTGTCGACGACGCGGCCAATACACCGACTACGGCCAACGGGCCGGACGGCGAAGTGATGCTCGATATCGAGGTGGCCGGCGCCGTCGCGCCCGGCGCAAAGATTGCAGTCTATTTCGCACCGAATACCGACAGCGGCTTTCTCGATGCCGTCAGCACGGCACTCCACGATCAGGACAATAGTCCATCGGTGATTTCGATAAGTTGGGGTGCGGCCGAAGTAAATTGGACGCAACAAACCATGACGGCCTTTGAGCAATTGTTCTCCGATGCGGCTGCGATGGGCGTCACAATCTGCGTTGCGTCCGGCGACAATGGCTCGGCCGATGGCGTGAGCGACGGCGCGCGACACGTGGATTTCCCCGCCTCAGCGCCGCACGCGCTGGCTTGCGGCGGGACGAGCCTGATCGTTAATCCGGACGGCAGTCTCGACGAGAGCGTGTGGAACGACGGTCCGGACAGCGCAACCGGCGGCGGCTTCAGCGCCAATTTCCCCGCACCCGACTACCAGGCCGCATTAGGCGCCGGGTGGAGCGGACGGGGCCTGCCCGATGTGGCCGGCAATGCCGATCCCAATACCGGATATACCGTGTTGGTCGACGGCCAGCAAATGACCATCGGCGGCACCAGCGCCGTCGCGCCTCTTTGGGCCGGCTTGATCGCTTTGCTCAATCAAAAACTGGGCAAGCCTCTCGGCTACTTCAATCCTTTGCTCTATGGCTCGCTGGCGGGTAGTGGTGTGACGAACGATATTACGAATGGAAACAATGGCGCGCAACGGGCCGGCAAGGGGTGGGATGCGTGTACAGGGTGGGGAACGCCCAATGGCGCCGTGCTAGTGTCTGCCTTACAGGGGTGATCAAGTGAAGGCACATATTGTTGTGCCATTCGACTCGCGAGCGTGTCCGGTAATATGACTTTGTACCGAGTGGCAGCCAAGATTGCGCTACTGCGCATTGCCTAGTGCCGTGCGCAATTCCCGCACGCCACAGGCAAGCAACCCCACCAACGCGTCGATTTCTTCGGCATCCCATTTGGGGTTGAATTGTTCCCCTTCCGGAGTCATGCTAGCCAGATTGCATCCAAAAAATATTTTGTAGTAGATATCTTCCATGCGGGCATCCATGGATCGAAATTCAGACACGCCGTCAACACTTGATACCACATCGTGCAGCATGTTCCAGGCGTCAAGAGTTACAATGCAATCAATTGAATTTACATGCGGCGTGCGGGACCATCTAGCAATGGCATCAAAATCATAAACCGATGGGTCTTGGTCTTCAATCGCAATCGAACGTGCCAAAGCAAAATTATGGGCACTGTCAAGAGTTGTGAACGTCGCTATTGTGTTGCTCCCATCGAGCAGGAGACCATCACCATTGTCGCTCTCCAAATCGGTATACCAGATTACGACTCGGCTCATCCCGTCCAAGTGAAAATCGCACAAAAAATACTGCTTTTCAGTCATCGTCGTGCTCCGATTTTTTTAATAGCAAGACGGTGATTAACGCGGCGGTATTGCGGCAGATTGCAGTGAGCGTGTCCAATGCACCCATCGTCCTCGTTCAGGTGCTGGCGACAGCCATCACTGCCGCTGCCGCCGTCGCTGCCGCCAGATAAGCATGGATCTGCGCCACCACCCCCGCACCTTCTCCCACGGCCGCCGCTACGCGCTTGGTGGA
>DATBQE010000163.1:0-43494 GCA_036561005.1 Burkholderiaceae bacterium
GCAGACCTGCATCGACCATTCGAATCAGGACATGGGCAGAGGCGGCGATGCCTTGCAGACGCTTGCCTGCGAGCGATGCAACTCTTTCAGGGAAATCTTGGACTGTTAACCTGGCCCAATGTTGCGCGACCACGCAGTAAAAGCCACGTTGACCGTGGCGGAACTTCCACAGCACGCATACATCCAATCTCCAGATCGCGGGGCCGCATTGTTATTTTTTCCAATTTGGGCCACGTCTTGCGATCCGTGTCGGCATCTCGTCGGCACGAGAACTCTTGCAGAAAGGTACTTTATCATGTTACAACAAACTGAAATAAAGCAACGCTTCGGCAGTATCGAGCGCAACATCCAGCAAGCTGCTACAACCTGCCAGTCGGACAAGAAGCTACCGCAGAATTTGAAGGAATGCGTCATGCAGTGGCAACAACATGCGGCAAAGGCGAAGACGGTTTTCGAATCTCAGGACAGCAAAAAAATTCTCACCTGCGTCGATGACCTGGAACAAATTGCGCAGCGCGCAGAAATGGCCCTGCACGACGTTGTCGGCGACGCCAGCAAGATCCGGGGCTATGTCGAACACGCACATAGCGAACTGTCCGACCTGAAACGTCAACTGCACTAATCGGCTGCGGCGAGAAATGGCGTGCTAGTGAATTTTTCGGCTGGTCCCACGCCAATTTGCGACGGCAGTAATTTATTGACACCGACCTCATCGTTGCGGGTTCCCGTAGCATGTTCAACCTGATCACATCGCGAGAGCGGAAACTCGGAGTGAAATGCGCGGACGATTTGATCGGTGTTTTAATCGTCAATTTTATCTTACCGTAACAGGGTGTTGTTTGAACCGATAACCGTCATCTCGGTGAAGCGAGAACCGTTGTGATTGTTCGGGGAAAAGTCGACGCTGAAACCGCCTAGATCGAAGTGATTCAAACTCTCCATCGCAGCCACCAGGTTCTGCCGAGTCGGGTGCGCACCGGCTCGCTTCAGACCCTCTACAAATACCCTGGCGCTGACATATCCCTCCATTGAACCATAAGACAATTTGGCGTAGCCGCTATCTTTCATTGCCGCTTGATATTCCCTGGCCAGGCCAACACCATGACCAAACGGGTATGGCATGACCTGCGATATGCCTATTCCCCTGATCGATGAATCGATTCTCGCCAACAGCGCATTGGTGCCGACAGCAGAAGTGGTAACGAAGACAGGATTGGCTCCCAAACGTCGGACTTCTTTCATCAGTTGACTGCAAGCGGCGTAGACGCAACCCATCGCCACGCCGGTCGCGCCGGAGTTGACAATGGCCACTGCCGCCTTCGCCACGTCGATAGAATTCCGTTCCACCGTGGCAAGGGCAATCGGCACCAGACCGCGCGCGGCCAAGGCGGTTTCAAAAGATTTTTTTACAGACGCACCGAACGAATCGTTCTGATAAAAAATCGCAATGCGATCGGAGCCGAATTGGCGCAATTGGTCGACAATAGGCTGGCCTTCGTCCATGTAACTGGCGCGGATATTGAACACGTTTCTATTGAATGGTGTGCGCAAGGATTCAGCGCCCGTGTGCGCGCCGATCAACGGCGTACCGCTTGATGCGATCAAGGGCAATGACGCGTTGGTGGTGGGGGTGCCGACGTAGCCTATCAGGGCCAGAACTTTTTCCTGGTTGATCAGCGTACTCGTATTCGCCGCAGCCTGGTCCGGCTCGTAGCGGTCATCCAGCGAAATAAGCCTGATCGTTCTGCCGTCCACACCGCCACTGCGATTGACGGCATTGAAATAGGCGGTCATCCCCTGCCGCATTTCGTTGCCCAGTTCTTGAGTCGGACCCGAGAATACTGCCGACTGCCCGACCAGAATTTCCGTATCAGTAACACCTGGCCCCGCAGCAAAAACATTTCCTGTCGCTGACAGCAGCGTAGCAGACAAGGCTAATAAATTGAGTATTTTCATGGCCGTAAATCCCTTCGTTCTTCATAAACGCACACACGTTGAAAATCGACGCGAGATCAATGGCATGATCAATGCGCTAGGTTCTAGCCCATAATTATTTGGCGTCGGTGCCCGCAGAGGACGCCCAGTGAATTGCGTGCTCCCACGGACACAATATCGTCGTGAAACAGCGCGCTTTCAAGCTGTCAATGTTGACAGGCGGCATCATTTTTTGAATTTGGAGGAAGGCAGTGCGCCTGCTCTCGCATCGCATATTTGCGTTTACATGCTCTTGCAGAGTTGATGAAGAGTCAGCTATTGCAATGACAAGTGGCAGAATAAATATAATTCCGGGACCGGTTTTTGCCTCTTCGGTGATGCGGTGTTGCCGAACCATTCACGCTTAAAACAATGACTGATCAGGCAGCGTCACCGAGCCAGAATGAATTGACGTTCTTCAGCTCCCACTTGGCAGGGTCTTCGCGACCGACAATCTTGTCTTGCAAGCCGGGACCGGAAAGATCAAGAATTTGTGGCGGGATGTAGCTGCTTGACTTGGTGGAAAAAAATATCTTCACCTTCGGTGCAAGCAGGGATTTCTCTGCTTGTTCCACCACCACACCCAGGCGCCCGGATTCGAGTTTGACGAGCGTACCGACCGGATAGATACCGATGCTCTTGACGAAGGCCTGAAATACCGTCGGGTCGAAATGCGGACCACTCCATTCGGCCATCTTGCGTATCGATTCTGAAGGCTCCCAGCCAGCCTTGTAAGGACGATTCGACGTGATTGCATCGTACACGTCGCACACAGCCCCCATACGCGCGAACAGGCTGATTTGCTCGCCCTTCAACTTGTGCGGGTAGCCGTTGCCCGCCATCTTCTCGTGATGATGCAGGCATACGTCGAGCGTGACTTCCGACACGCCGGTGCCGGACAAAAGCAGCTTGTGACCGTCTTCCGGGTGGCTCTTCACGGTATGAAATTCAAGGTCGGTCAATTTGCCCGGCTTGTTCAGAATGTCCAGGGGGATCATCATCTTGCCGATGTCGTGCAACAGCCCTGCCATGCCTGCTTCGCGTACCTGCTCGTCGTTCAGTTTCAACTGGCGCGCCAACGCCACCATCAATGCGCACACGGCAACCGAATGCATGTAGGTGTAGTCGTCCTTGTTCTTCAAACGGGCAAGACCGATCAAGGCGCCGGGGTTGCGCGAGACGGACGAGGAAATTTCTTCGACGATCGGCAAGGCATGCTTGGTGTCAATCGCCTTGCCCATGCGGGCTTCCTGGAACATCGAAGAAACAGCACCGCGCGCGTTGGCGCAAATTTTTGCCGCACGCCCCATTTCTTCGTCGAGCGACACTTTCTGGATGACGGCCTGAGCGGCAGGCGCCGGCGTCTTTTCAGGCTCAGCTTGCACCACAAGCGGTGCGGCAACGGCAACCTCGACGTCTAGGCCCTTCGATATATCGATCACGACTTGCTTGACCGGGCTATCGAGAATTTGCTTCAGGACGGCGGAATCTTCCAGTTTGATCGACGAACGCCAGAACGGATGATCGATCCATGAGCCGCACAGCTCGTGAATGAACATCCCAAGACGCAGGTCTTCCACCCCTATTTGTTTCAGCATTGCTTTAGCTATTATTTGTTTAATGTGGGCCGGCCCGTCACTGCGCGTTCAATGCAGAGGGCACGTATTGCAGTTGCTCCCCCACCGCTCTACTTTACCGCGCTTTTACCGGAGCGAATACAAATTGTTGCACCGAATAATTATTTGGCAACACTGAAGAATGCCTTTGCAACATCAAGTTCGCGCGTTCTGGTAAATGCGGGCAAGCTCTGCCATATGCGCTTGCCATAGGGTTTGGAAATCAGCCTGGGGTCGCAAATCATCAGCACACCGCGATCGGTTTCGTCACGAATCAGGCGCCCTGCGCCTTGCTTGAGGTTGATGATGGCTTCCGGTAGTTGATGATGGATGAAACCGTTGCGCCCGTTCTTTTCCATGACGTCGATGCGCGCCGCCAGCACAGGGTCGTCCGGCGGAGCGAACGGCAGCTTGTCGATAATGACGAGCGAGAGCGCTTCGCCGCGCACATCCACGCCTTCCCAGAAGCTCTGGCTGCCGATCAATACGGCATTGCCTGCCGCGCGAAAGCGATCAAGCAACTCCGTGCGCCCGGCTTCGCCTTGCACCATAAGCGGAAAACTCAGGCCGCGCTTGGCGAACTCGTCGCGCAGGCGCTCGGCTGCGCGGTTGACGGCACGTATGGTGGTGCATAACAGGAAACAACGCCCGCCGGATGCTTCGATCATGGGCAAGGCCGCGTCGATTACGGCGTCGTTGTATTCGATCGAATTGGGCTGGGGCAGGTTTTGCGGCACGTACAACAGGCCCTGACTTTGGTAATCGAACGGACTGGGCCAGCTACGCGCCTGTGCGTCGGTCAAACCCATCTGGCTGACGTAATGATTGAAGTCGTTCTTGACCGCCAGCGTCGCCGAAGTAAATATCCAGGCGCGCGGGACGCCTTCGCGCTGCTTGTTGAAGATTGGCGCGATGGAAAGCGGCGTCTGGTGCAATTGCAGGGACGACGAGAACGCCTCGACCCAAAGTACGCGTTCCTCGCCATCGTTCTTCGCTGCTCCGGCGGCGTTCCAGCGCGCCAATTGCGCCTCCAGCGCCAACGCGCGTTGGCGGCACAGTTCGATGGTTTCAGCACGTTCAGCCTGATTTTCCAGCACACCGATCAAGCTGTGCAACTCGGTTTTCACCGTCTCCAGTGCCGGGAAAAATGTCGAAGACGAGGCGATCTGGTTCAACGCGAGACGCACCGAGTCCTGGGGAAAGGTAAGGCGCAGATCGCGCGCCGCACGATCGACCGTACCCGTCACCTTTGCCCAATCGGCACCGTCGCGCGCATGCGCCAAGCCTTCTGCCTGCACGTCGCGGCATAACTCGAGGATCATCGAAGTCGACACCGTATCGCCGAAGAACAGGGTCGCTGTATCGGGCAACTGATGGGCTTCATCGAAGATGATGGTATTGGCAGAAGGCAGCAATTCGGCGACGCCGGTATCCTTGAGTGCCACGTCGGCAAAGAAAAGATGGTGATTGACCACCACTACATCGGCCTGTTGCGCCTCTTTGCGCGCCTTCATGACGAAGCAATCCTGGTAATACTGGCACTCCGCCCCAAGACAGTTTTCCCGCGTCGATGTAACGAGGCTCCAGATCGGCGCCGTTTCCGGAACGCGCGACAGCTCCGACTTGTCGCCGGAACCGGTGGTTTTGACAAAGCGGGAAATCTCGCGCAAATAACCGACATCATCGCGCGTGATCAGACGTCCGTTCTGCAACGTACGCTCGAGATGAAAGTGGCATACGTAATTGGCGCGCCCCTTGAGCAAGGCCACCGATACTGGCGCACCGAGCGCCTTGCGCACGGTGGGAATGTCGCGCAGGAAGAGTTGATCCTGCAGGTTCTTGGTACCGGTCGATACGATTACCTTGCCGCCCCATAGCAACGATGGCACGAGATAGGCGAAAGTCTTGCCGGTCCCGGTACCGGCCTCGGCGATCAAGGAATGCTGTCCCGCAATGGCGCCGGCGATGGCCTTGGCCATTTCGGTCTGCGCATCGCGCGGACGGAAGCCTCCCACCGCCTTGGCCAGCGGGCCTTCAGTGGAAAACAGCCTTTCTATTTCGGGGTCGTGCTGGCCGGCATCGCTCGAAGCGGGGGTATGTTCAGTCAAAATGGCATGCTAGGTTGGTATCGAAGGCGTGTTGACATTCATTTCGGTCGTGCATTTGTATCGGACGCGTCGCAGGCCTAGGCTGGAATGTCGGGAATCAATTGCATTTTCAATAGGGTGATATGGTCCTTGAGTTGCAATTTTCGCTTCTTGAGGCGCCTGAGCTGCAATTCTTCATGGCGCGCATCGCGAGTCAGGGTATCGATCACAGCGTCTAGATCGCGGTGTTCCACTTCCAGTTCAATGATGCGGCGTTTGATATCTTCGGTTGAAGTCATGTTCGTATTGTGGCACAAGCGTTTCAGGAACGATCAGGCGAGCCGATGATTTATGTGGAAAATATTAAATTTGCCACGCAGATTATCCCAGCGCTTGCCGTCTCGGTTAATACAGGGGAGTTTGCCGCTTTGGCAACTTCGGCGGTGAGCTTCGTTTACATTTTGTTGCCAATTCGTTGTTTATTTGAGACTATCGCGTGGGATACTTTACGCACAGCCTCCCTTTGCCCGGCGCCGCTGATCTTTTCGCGGACCGTGTCGATCCACCAAGTTTAATCTACTGTGACGAATGAGCCAATACAAGATCGAAGCCGGAACTGGCCAACATATAGGCGACCGTAGCGAACAGCAGGACCGTACCGCCCTGTTCGTTGCCCCCAAGGCACCAGGCTACATGATGGCCGTATTGGCGGACGGCATGGGTGGACTGAGCGGCGGCTCGCTTGCAGCAGAGCAAGTGATCCGTACCGCGCAACAGAATTTCGAACACTTTTCTCCCACCACGGACAAGATCGAGACAATGCTCGACACGATTGCCCGGGATGCGCATACGCTGATCAACCTGACAGCGTTTTCGTCCGAAAAACAACCGCATAGCACAATGGTTGTCCTGGTCCTGACGCCGGATGGTAGCGCCGTCTGGGCGCACGTCGGCGACTCCCGCCTGTATCGTTTCGACGGACCGAATTTTGCCGAACACACTGTCGATCACTCACTGGTGGAAAAACTCGTGCGCGAAGGGAAATTGACCAGGGACGAGGCCAAAGGCCACAAGCTTTCGAACCTGCTGGTCAATGTCCTTGGCCATACCACAACCGATTTGTTTGTGACGATCAACCGCTACGATGGTCTCAAGGCGGGCGATTCCTTCCTGCTATGCTCCGACGGCCTATGGCATTACTTCACCAATGCAGAACTGGGTGCGGCAATTGCCATGAATTCGCCGCGCCTGGCGTCCGAAATGCTGATTACCAAGGCAAGGGAGCGAGCTTTTGGCTCGGTCGCGGACAATTGCACCATGGCAATCGTGAAGCTCGTCGCGCCGCCGCAGGAAGTCAAGGACTATACCGTCAAAAAAATGCGTCGCGCCGTATAAGGTGAGGCATGCATGCGGCCTGAGGTCGCAGATGCGCGGCCTGTCGACGGGCGTTGCGCCGTCAGCACCTAGGCAATGATGACGTCAGGGCTTCGCGGAAGCTGCTGCGCTTGATGCCGGCGCTGCACCGGCAGCCGAACTTGCTGAACCCGATGGCAACGTAGCCGATTTAACGGCCGAACTTTGGGCCGCTTCCTTCTGTTTCGCCGCTTTTTGTGCCTTTTCTTCGGCCTGCCTTTGCTTTTCTGCTTTCTTGGCCGCAACGTCACGCTGACGCGCCTCGGCGTCAGCCGCCTTCTTATCAAATGCTGCGGCCTTTTCGGCGCGCGCGGAAGATTTACCGGCATCCTCCTGCTGTTTCGCCTTCACCTTTGCCTCATGTTCTGCAACGCGACGTTCGCCATCGCTTGCGGTGTGCGCACTGGCCGGCTCGTCGCCTTGCTTGGTCGGCGCATCGGCCAGCGGCTTCGGTGGACTATTGGCCTCACGCGCGCGTTTTTCAGCCAGGTCATGATCGCGCTGGGCCACGCGGGCGCTGCGAATAAAGGCATTGGCATCGACTTCAACCTTGCGAATCTGGCCCAGCGCAATACGCCGGCTTTCTTTCGCGGCATCAAGGCAGGAAGTGGCAAAGAATTTGGAATAGCACACGTGCTGTTCGCCGGCATATTTCTGGTCTACCGCAGCGCGCTGGGCATCGACGTCCTTCAAGGCCTGATCAGCCATTTCGCTAGTCTGGATCGAGCCGCTTGGGTATTTGGCAGCCAGGCCCTCCGGTGTCAGGGTGCTGTCTTGCGCTGCCGCGCCCTGGCAAGCCAGTGCCAACAGAACGGCAAACAACCCGATTGTATAAGTCTTGAGATTCATTCGCATTCCTGCCCCATCATGTTCACGTGATGCTGTCGGCCACGCTGCGGCGTTCCGAAGCCATATATTCGGCCGACTGCATCTCTATGATACGCGAGACTGTGCGATGAAACTCGTTTGCCAGCACGCCTTCGGTGTAGAGCAGATCGGCATCCACTTCGGCAGACATGATCAGCTTTACTTTGTGATCGTACAGCACGTCGATCAGCCAGGTGAAGCGGCGCGCTTCCGAGGACATGGCAGGCGACATGCGCGGCACGCTCGACAGGATGATCGTGTGAAAGCGGCTGGCAATTTCGAGATAGTCGTTTTGCGAGCGCGGTCCGCCGCACAGCGTGGCAAAATCAAACCAGATGACGCCGCCGGCACGACGCAGGGCTCGAATTTCGCGCGCTTCAATGTTGATGCGAGGATCCTGGTCGGCGGTTTCGGCGACGCCCGCAAAAGCGTCCCGCAGTGCCCTGTCGACTTGGGCACCGAGCGGCGTCAAGTAGGCTTTCACCTGCTGCATCGCCTTCTTGCGATAGTCGGTACCGGCATCGACATTGAGAACGTCGAGTTTTTCTTTCAGCAGCGCAATTGTCGGCAGCAGACGATCGCGATGCAAACCGTCCGGATAGAGGGTGTCGGGAGCATAATTCGACGTCATGATGAATGACACTTTGTTGTCGAACAGTGCTTTCAACAAATTGTAGAGAATCATCGCGTCGGCAACGTCCGAGACGTGAAACTCGTCGAAACAAATCAACCGGTATTTCTTGGCGATACGGTTGGCGACTTCATCGAGCGGGTCGGCCACGCCTTTCAATTCGTCGAGCTGCCGATGTACTCCGCGCATGAATTCGTGGAAGTGCAGGCGCGTCTTGCGCACCACGGGCACCACCGAATAAAAACTGTCCATCAGGAAGGATTTGCCGCGGCCTACCCCGCCCCACATGTAGACGCCACGCGGCACATCGGGCCGGATGATCAGACGGCGCAGCGACGTGGAACGCTGTGCCTTGTAGGCAACCCATTCGTCATAGCAGGCTTGCAGGCGGTCGACGGCGACGCGTTGCGCGGCGTCGGCGGTAAAGCCGCGTTGGGAGAGGGTTTGTTGGTAGAATTCTTCGACGTTCACGAGGGTGGGGTCTTTTTAGATGGCGCCATCCGATTGGTACGGCCTGTTTGTACTAATTATGTAGCCACTCCGTAGGTAGTCCGTTGCCGGGCTCCGCCCGGCGGCCGCTCACTTTCTTTGCTTCACGCCTCGCTGGACGCCAGAAACTAAGCAAAGAAAGCCGAGCGCACAGACTGCCCCTCCGAGGGTGAAGCGGGGGGTTCGTGAAGCACTGCCCCATGTCCTCACAACGGTCTTGCCCTACGAGGCAGGGCTATCCCCATTTGTGCCTGACATGCGGGAAATGAAACCAACTTGCCTTCGGCACAAACATGTTTCATTTCCGATTCGCTTTGAGCGCCCTGTCAGCGGCAGTATCCAAGTGCAACTACTCGAATACTACCTGCTCATGCCTCGGCCCACTTCGTTGCATTGAATCAGAAATTCAACGACCGCTTGTCCACTGCCAGTGCTGCTTCCTTTGTCGCTTCCGACAACGACGGATGGGCGTGGCAAATGCGGGCGATGTCTTCGGACGAAGCGCGGAATTCCATGGCGACGACGGCTTCGGCGATCAGTTCGGAGGCCATCGGGCCAATGATGTGGACGCCCAGGATTTCATCGGTCTTGGCGTCGGCCAGGAATTTCACCATGCCGGAGGTATCCCCCAGTGCGCGCGCGCGACCGTTGGCCAGGAATGGGAAGGTGCCGGCCTTGTAGTCCACACCGTCAGCCTTGAGTTGCTGTTCGGTCTTGCCGACCCACGCAATTTCCGGTGAGGTGTAAATGACCCAGGGGATGGTATTGAAGTTGACATGGCCGTGCTGCCCGGCGATGCGTTCGGCAACGGCCACGCCCTCTTCTTCGGCTTTGTGCGCCAGCATGGGGCCGCGCACGACGTCGCCGACCGCCCAAACGTTAGGCAGGTTGGTTTTGCAATCGGCATCGACGGCGACGAAGCCGCGTTCGTCGAGTGTCAGCCCAACTGCTTCGCCATTCAAGCCGATGGTATTGGGCACGCGGCCGATCGAGACAATCAGTTTGTCAAATACGGCCTTTTGTTCGACGCCTTTGTTGTCGGTGTATTCGACCGTTACGTCCTTCTTGCCTGCGGCGATTTTGTTGATCTTCACGCCCAGGCTGATGGCCAAGCCTTGCTTGGTGAACAGTTTATGCGCCTCTTTGGCAATTTGTTCGTCAACCGCACCAAGAAATGTCGGCAAAGCTTCAAGCACGCTCACTTCGGCACCGAGACGGCGCCAGACACTGCCCATTTCCAGGCCGATGACGCCGGCACCGATAACGCCCAGCTTCTTGGGCACGGCATTGACGTCGAGCGCACCGGTGTTGGAGAGGATCAGTTGCTCGTCGAACGGCGTGCCAGGCAGTTCACGCGGATTCGAGCCGGTCGCAATGATGACGTGCTTGGCCGTCAACGTTTCTTCTGCCGCACCGCTGACGTTGATCTGGTACGTATCGCCTTCGGCTTTGGCAAAGGCGCCGCGGCCATGAAAGAAGGTGACTTTGTTCTTCTTGAACAGATAGAGGATGCCGTCATTGTTTTGCTTGACGACTGTGTTCTTGCGTCCCAGCATTTTCTCAAGATTGAGCGACAAGCCTTTGACTTCGATGCCGTGATCGGCAAACGAATGGTTCGCGTGGTCGTAGTGCTCGGACGATTGCAATAAGGCTTTGGAAGGAATGCAACCAACATTGGTGCAGGTGCCGCCCGGTGCGGGACCTCCCTTTTCATTTTTCCATTCGTCGATGCAGGCAGTGGAAAAACCAAGTTGCGCCGCGCGGATCGCGGCAATATAGCCGCCTGGGCCGCCGCCTATGACTACTACGTCGAAATTTTTTGACATGGTGATTACCTATTCATTTTTGTCGCCAGGCTGTCGATTATGCTACCCAGTGCGGGAATGCAGCACCAAGCCCGGCAGTTAAAGAAAGAGAAAACGCTCGCGCCATGAGGCAAAGTCTCGATGCAGCGGTGCGCTCCCTCTCCCCTCCCCACTCCTGCACGCGGGAGTGGGTCCCAAACGGCTTACAGATCGAGCAGCAGGCGGGCCGGATCTTCCAGCGCTTCCTTCATTGCTACCAGACCGAGCACGGCTTCGCGGCCGTCGATGATGCGGTGGTCGTAGGACATGGCCAGGTAGTTCATCGGACGAATCACGATCTGGCCGTTTTCCACCACAGCACGGTCCTTGGTCGCATGCACGCCGAGGATCGCCGATTGCGGCGGGTTGATGATCGGCGTCGAGAGCATCGAACCGAAAGTGCCGCCGTTGGAGATCGAGAAGGTGCCGCCGGTCAAGTCTTCCAGCGTCAGTTTTCCGTCCTTCGCTTTGGTGCCGAATTCGCCGATCTTCTTTTCGATCTCGGCAATCGACATCTGGTCGGCATTGCGCAGGATAGGCACGACCAGTCCGCGCGGCGAGCCAACGGCAATGCCGATATCGAAGTAGCCGTGATAGACGATGTCGTTACCGTCAACCGAAGCATTGATGATCGGGTATTTCTTGAGCGCAGCGACGGCGGCCTTGACGAAGAAGGACATGAAGCCCAGCTTGACGCCGTGTTCCTTCTCGAACTTGTCCTTGTACTTGGTGCGCAAGTCCATAACCGGCTGCATATTGACTTCATTGAAGGTCGTCAGGATGGCGTTGGTCGATTGAGATTGCACCAGGCGCTCGGCGATACGGGCGCGCAAACGGCTCATCGGCACGCGCTCCTCCGGGCGATCGCCCAGATCGATATTGATTGCAGCGGTGACTTGCTGCAAAGCGGGTTTGACCGGCGCTGCAGGCACGGCTACCGGTGGCGGGACGGCCGCCGGTGTTGCCTTCTTGGCGTCGATCGCACCCAAGGCATCACCCTTGGTTACGCGGCCACCCTTACCGGTGCCTTCGACGTGCGCCGAAGTCATGCCGCTGTCCGCCAGAATCTTGGCAGCGGACGGCATGGCCACACCGGAGGCTTTGGCGGCCGGTGCAGCGATGGAGGGCGCCGACGATTCAGGCGCAGCCGAGAGAGGGGCAATCTGGGTCGGCGCAACCTTGGCCGAAGCATCAGTGTCGATCAATGCAATGATCTGGCCGGCGACAACCGTGGCGCCGTCAGGCGCAATGATCTGGGAAATCACACCCGCTTCCGGCGCGGGTAATTCGAGCACAACCTTGTCGGTCTCGACATCAATCAAATTTTCGTCGCGTGCGACGGCCTCACCTGCTTTTTTATGCCACTGCAGCAACGTTGCTTCAGCGACCGATTCCGACAATTGCGGAACTTTGACTTCAATTATTGCCATGTAACTCTCCGTATCGGGTTGTATTAGCGGCACGCCGGCTTCCAGCGCGCCGCCTCCATCATTTAGTCAGAACAAAACCTTTGAGCTTGGAAAATGCCGTATCGATCAGGGCCTTTTGCTGCGCATAGTGCTTGTCGTAGTAACCGACAGCGGGCGATGCGCTGGCTGGGCGACCGGCATAAGCGAGCTTGTGCCCTTCTTCCAGATTCTCGAAGATGTTGTGCTGGATCTGGAACCACGAACCCTGATTCTGCGGTTCATCCTGGGCCCAGACCAATTCCGTGAAGTTGGGGAACTTCTTGAGTTCGGTGGAGAGCGCCTTGTGCGGGAATGGATACAACTGTTCGAGACGGATAATCGCAGTATCGGTCTGGGCGCGTTCCTTGCGAGCGTTGACCAGATCGTAATAGACCTTGCCGGAGCAGGCGATGACGCGCTTGACCTTTTTCGGATCGAGCTTGTCGTCGACCTCGCCGATTACGGTCTGGAACTGGCCCTTGGCGAGATCGGACAACGGCGAGCCGGCATCCTTGTTGCGAAGCAGCGACTTCGGTGTCATGATCACCAGGGGCTTGCGGAACAAGCGGATCATCTGGCGACGCAACAGGTGGAAAATCTGCGCAGCCGTGGTCGGTTGCGCGACCTGAATGTTATTGTCAGCGCACAGTTGCAGGAAGCGCTCGAGGCGTGCCGACGAGTGTTCCGGGCCCTGGCCCTCGTATCCGTGCGGCAGCATCATGACAAGGCCCGAAGCGCGGCCCCACTTGACTTCGCCGGAGCTGATGAATTGGTCGATCACGACCTGGGCACCGTTGGCGAAGTCGCCGAATTGCGCTTCCCAGATGGTCAGGGCGTTCGGTTCGGCGGTCGAGAATCCATACTCGAAGCCGAGCACGGCTTCTTCGGACAAAACCGAGTCGATGACGGTGAAAGGTGCTTGCTGTTCCGAGATATTCTGCAGCGGGATATAGCTGCCGGCATCCCAGCGCTCGCGATTCTGATCGTGCAGCACGGCATGACGGTGGACGAAAGTGCCGCGCCCAGCATCCTGACCTGTCAGGCGCACAGCATAGCCCGACGAAACCAGCGATGCATAAGCCAGGTGTTCGCCCATGCCCCAATCGAGGTTGAGGTTGCCCTGCCCCATCGCAGCGCGATCGGCCAGCACTTTTTCGACCAGCGCGTGCACTTTGAAATTGTCCGGGATTGTCGTGATGCGCGCCGCAAGTCGTTTTAGCTCAGCCAGCGGCACGGCCGTGTCGGCGGCATCGGTCCACTTGCGGTTGAGGAAAGGCATCCAGTCAACCGCGTACTTGCTCTTGAAGTTCGAGATGACCGGGTCAACCGTATGCTTACCGGCATCCATCGCATCGCGGAAGGCCTTGACCATGACGTCGCCGCCGTCGGCAGGCAGCACGCCTTGCGCGATCAACTTGTCGGCATACAGTTTGCGCGTGCCCGGATGCTGGCCGATTTTCTTATACATCAATGGCTGCGTGAGCGCCGGCGTGTCCTGCTCATTGTGGCCGAGCTTGCGGTAGCAGATCACGTCGACCACGATGTCTTTCTTGAACTGCATGCGGTAATCGAGTGCGAGTTGGGTGGCAAACACCACGGCTTCGGGGTCGTCGCCGTTGACGTGCAGCACCGGCGCCTCGATCATCTTGACCACGTCGGAGCAATACAAGGTCGAGCGCGAGTCGCGCGGATCGGAGGTGGTGAACCCGATCTGGTTATTGATGATGATATGCACGGTGCCGCCCGTACCGTAGCCGCGTGTCTGGGCCAGATTGAGCGTTTCCATCACAACGCCCTGGCCGGCAAATGCAGCATCGCCATGCACCAGGATAGGCAAGACTTGCGATCCATCCTTGTCGCCGCGACGCTCCATGCGTGCCTTGACCGAACCTTCGACAACAGGATTGACGATTTCGAGATGGGAAGGATTGAATGCCAGCGACAAGTGCACCGGGCCGCCCGGTGTCGTAATGTCGGACGAAAACCCCTGGTGATATTTGACGTCGCCGGCCGGCAGGTCGTCTGCATGCTTGCCTTCGAATTCCGAGAACAATTCCTGCGGCGTCTTGCCCATGATATTGACCAGAACGTTCAAACGTCCACGATGGGCCATGCCGATCACGATTTCCTGCACGCCGCGTTCGCCGGCGCGCTGTATGGTTTCGTCGAGCGAAGCAATGAAGCTTTCACTGCCCTCAAGGGAGAAGCGCTTTTGCCCCACATACTTGGTGTGAAGGTAGCGCTCGATACCCTCGGCAGCCGTCAGGCGATCAAGAATGTGCTTCTTCTTGTCGGAAGAAAAATTGGCCGTGGAACGCGTCGACTCGAGGCGCTCCTGCATCCAACGCTTTTGTGCCGGATCGCTGATATACATGAATTCGACACCAATCGAGCGGCAATAAGTATCACGCAATGCGTTGATCAGATCGCGCAGGCTCGATGTCTCGGTGCCGAAGTAGGTGTTGCTGATATTGAACACGATGTCCATGTCGGCATCGGTGAAGCCGTACGAACTCGGCTCCAATTCGGGAATCGCTTCGCGTTCCTGGCGCTGCAACGGGTCCAGATTGGCCCAGCGCGTACCGAGGAAGCGATAACCGGCGATCAGCTGGGTGACAGCAACGCGTTTGCGTCCCATTTCCGCGTCGGAGGACGCAGATACGGTGCGAATCGGGCCTTGCTTGGCGCGTTCGGCGAACGAAGCGATGACAGGGGCGTGTGCTACGTCGGGCTTGGTCGAGCCGTCAACGGCAGGCACATGCTGCATCGCGTCAAAATAGGCGCGCCAGTTGTCGGGTACTGAACCGGGATTGTTGAGGTAGGCTTCGTACAATTCTTCCACGTACGAGGCATTTCCACCAAACAGGTAGGAGTTTGCTTGGTATTGCTGCATCATTTTTGCTCACCTTTCTTCGCGCTTCGCGAGATTAGCGGGTTATTCAACCTTCCGCGACACGGCCTGACCGGTTAGCGGATCGCACATCAAGTTGTGGGGAAGGGCTACATTACCTGAATGTGTTACTTTCGGACGCGAGCATACCACATTTATTGAATGGGGGAAAAAATTGCAAATTCAGCGAGATGAATTGTAACAAGCTCTTGCCGTGCCACACCGCAGCTCGGCTACCGGCGGCCGCGTGGGAAAATATCGACCGTGAAGACACTTAAATCTGCGCCTGCTTCATTCCGATTCCCCGGGCCTTCGGGCACATGATGAATCGTCAGAAGGAGTCCGGATATTCGGGATGCCATGTGAGAACAACATCGTCCGCAAATGCACCAACCCCATCACTGACAGTGAAACGGCGCATGTTCATATTGCCAGCCGCCATCGACCATGCGGACTTTCTGCCCAACCAAGCGTTGTCCAGGAGGACAATACTCCCCGGTCGGCTGCAGATTGTTTTGTTGACGAAGCAATTTGAGTGCTTCTCCATCCTGTTTGTAGAGGTAAGTTAATGTCGGCAACATTGTCTTTTCCGCGCCGATGCTACGCTCATAGAATATTTCGGGGTCCGGATTGTACGAGGCTGGGAAATTGCGCAAGATCCAGCGTACCGGCACGGAGTGTGCGACAGAGTTGCTATGTTCCCCTTGAACCCCGTATTCGACAAAAGTTGCACCCTGCAATACGAGGACTGTCAGAAACACACGCCGCAGCGCGTCCATCCGCATGCGTTCAAAGCCCAACAGCATCAGCGCAAGCAGCGGCATGGCGAGCCAGTATGCATAGCGCAACATCACCGTGCATCCGGCGTTCCAGTTTACCGCACTCAAGGTAGGCACAGCCATGCAGGTCACCATCAAGAAAACGCCTGCTGCAAGTAGAAGCCAGCGGCGGCGATCTTCCCAAGCGAACAGCAACGGCACGACGAGCAGGGCCGCAAACAAACCTGGTACGCCGATCAACATGCCTTGATCAAGATCAAACCACAATGAGAAATATCGGTTCCAGGTGATCAGTTGCGGATGATTGAAACTCTGACTGATCAGGCTGGGTACGCCAAATACGGATTGAAAAAAAGCGTAAGGAAGCAATGCCAGCGCAACACCTGCAGCGACCAAGGAGAATTCCCGTGCGCCGACCCGTCCGACGACTCGCCCCGGCCAAGCCAGGCCCGGCCACTTCCATATCAACGTACGAAAGCCGCATGCAAAGGGGATCATGAAGATCAGGCTGGGATTTTGTGTTGCGCCCAAACCTGCCAGCAATACCGCGAAGCCGAGCTCACCGCCGAGCAACGCGACAGTTGACATCAAGGCAAAGCTCGCAGTCATGACTTCCGGACCTGTCCAGCTCATGTAGTAGCTCCCGCCCAGCATGACGAACAACGCTAAAGCGACATAGGCATGCTGCGGCAAGCTGCGGCGAAGAAACAGGAACACAGCCACTACAAATGCAAGATTCAATAGCGCGAATGCCCAGGCAGGGTTTAATCCCAGTGCAGTCGTAACGGCATAAAACGGCGCGGCCAGTAGTGAATAGAACCAGAAATGAATCGCGTAAAACCGCTCGGGCGCCGTTGCGGCAAAACCGCCGTAAAGTTTGGGTTGATATGTCTCGTAGTGCTTGCGTACCAGTTCAAGTAAATCCACCGGCAAGTGCGCGCTTTGCAATTGCTCTTGCGGCAGTCCTTTCAGTTCTTCAATATCGCTGGAGCGAATCAGCGGCGACCCATGCCGGTAGATCGCATGCGTCATAAGCAGGTATTCGTGGCCATCACCTCTGATCCAGGTTTGCTTGAGTACGCCGGGTGTCGCCAGCAGTAGCGTCAGCAATAGCAGAAGAAGTTTGAGCCGCGGTTTCGTGAAGAACGTCGGAAGTTGCAAAGCAATGTCCTACAGGGGGATGTGCACTGTGGCGAGCACCAGCAGCCCGAACACCAGCAACAAAATGATGCGGCTGCTGCGGTCGCTGAAGGCATAGGCTACCGGATCGTCATGCAATTTGCCGCGATGGGCAAGCCACCAGGAACGGTTAAGCCAATATAGCAACAATAGGCAGATACCCCACAGCCAGCGCGGTTCATGGTACAAATCCCAGACTTCACGCGAATTGATATACAGGGCCAGCACCAGCACGGCAACGTGCCCCGCAGCGGCACCCTGCGATGCCACGAGAGGAGCATCATCGACACTGTAACCACGCCCTTTGGCTTTGTGCTCACGGCGCGTGCGCAAATCGACCAGTTCGATATACCGTTTGAGCGAAGCCAGGCAAAGGAAAAAAAACATGGCAAAACTCATCAACCAGAACGACGGCACGATGTTTGTCAATGCAGCACCGGCGAGTATGCGGACCATGTACAACCCGGCTAAGGTCATCACGTCGAGCATGGCGATGCGTTTGAGTACAAACGAATAAACCAGGGTCAAGGCGTAGTAACCCAATAGCACCAGCGCAAACGGCGGCGAAAGTGCGAACGCGATGCCGAATGCGGCAATGCCAAGGCATGGCGCAGCAAGCATGCCTTCAACCAAGGGCAAACGACCCGATGCGAATGGCCGCTGCCGCTTGCGCGGATGATGCCGGTCATGCCTCAGGTCGAGCAGATCGTTAAGCAGGTACACGCTCGATGCGCACAAGCCAAATGCCAGGTAGCCCAGGGCGGCCTTAGTCCAGATTTCAGGTTGCAAGTTGTGCGATGCCAGCAGCGGCAGAAACAATAGCAGGTTCTTCAACCACTGATGCAGCCGCATGGCTTTGGGCCATGCATGCCAGCGCGGTTCCGGGCGGACGAATTTTTTTGCAATCTCGATGGCAACCTGTTTTTCAAGATGTATCGGCAAGTGCACGGCAATGGCACGGTATGCGGAGCGCCAGACTGGCAGGTCATCGCGCGAATTGCCGGCATAATCGTAGCCGCCTTCGCCAAAACGCGCAACGAGCGCCGCCCGTTTGTTTTCGCCGGTCAGGTTGTGTCCATCTGCGCTGGCCAGCACGTCCTCAAAGATGTCCAGGTGCTCCATGACGCGTTTGGCGTAATGCAAGTCCGATCCGGTAGCAAGAAAAAGTTTGCGCCCGCTCGCATGCTGTTCGACGAGCCATTGAAGTACCGGAACATTCCACGGCAGTCCGGGAACGTCGATCTCGGCCCGCTTGGCAAGCTGGTGCTTCAAGTTCGCTTTGCCGGCGCGCAGCCATACCGGAAGCGCAAACAGAGTCGCAGGCTGATGCCTGCACGCGACCAGGGCAGACTCCCATACGGTATCGGTCAGTATCAGCGTGCCGTCAAGATCGACCACCAGGGGCAGCGACATGTCTTGCGGCTCGACTTCACGACGATCAAGATCCATCATGTTCAGCGCGCACCGATCAAGACGACGCCACCCACTATCAACGCTGCACCGATCAATGTGCGCACGCCGATTCCTTCGCCGAGGAAGACAAATGCAGCAGCCATGGCAAGCAGCATGGTGCAGCCTGTCATGACAGGATAGGCCACATTGGCCGGTAGAAATTTGAGCGACTGGGCGTAGGCGAGGAAACCGACTCCGTAAGCGGCAAGTGCCAGTGCAGTCAGACAATATGCCGCGGGAATGCCAAGCCACTCGGCTTGTTCAGAGACCGTGCCGGCCCGGCGCAACAGCAGCGTTGCGGCAGCACTGGCAGTCGCGGCAAGAAATAGAAGGAAATAGGCCATGCGAGATCAAGGGCGAAGCATTGTGGGAAATTGTCCCAGGCAAACTCGTTAAAGTTGCCAATTGTATCTCATGACCTGTGTCGCACGACAATTCAATGCACGGACGCTCTCACCAGGCTTCTGGTGAGAGCGTCCCGCAACCGATCCAGAATAAAGCGACGCGGATGATCAGGAAAATCCGCGGCCGCTGCTGATCTTCTCGACTGCTGCGGCAAGACGATCAACATCGCCGCAGTTATTGTAGAAAGCCAGTGAAGGGCGAACGCTTCCTTCCAGGCCGAAACGGCGCAGGATCGGCTGCGCGCAATGGTGTCCCGAACGAACCGCGATACCTTCCTTGTTGAGCGCAGCACCGACATCTTCCGTCTTCAAACCATCGATGACGAACGAGACGACGCTGGCTTTATCAGCCGCCGTACCAATCAGACGCAGACCCGGAATCCCTTGCAGCAGGCGCGTGGCATATAGCAGCAATTGATGCTCATACTGGCCTATGACCTCGATACCGATCCTGTTGACGTACTCCAGAGCGGCACCGAGCCCCACGGCATCGGCAATATTGCCCGTACCGGCCTCGAAGCGGCTTGGTGCGGCATGGTATTGGATGTGCTCGAATTTCACGTCCTTGATCATGTTGCCGCCGCCCTGCCATGGCGGCAGGGTACTGAGCAGTTCCTCCTTGCCATATAGGACACCGATCCCTGTCGGGCCGAAAACCTTGTGTCCGGAAAAAACAAAGAAATCGGCGTTCAACTGCTGCACGTCCACCTTCATGTGCGACACCGATTGGGCGCCGTCTACCAGCACCGTGGCGCCTGCACTGTGCGCCAGGTCAATGATGCGTTTGGCCGGCGTGATCGTGCCGAGCGCATTCGATACCTGGGTGAAGGCAACCAGTTTGGTCCGTGCATTCAGCATTTTGGCATATTCCTCAATAACCACCTGTCCGTCGTCGTCGACCGGGATCACGCGTAGCTTGGCGCCATTTTCTGCGCATAGGCGATGCCATGGAACAATGTTGGCATGATGCTCAAGCAGGCTGACGATGATTTCATCGCCCTCGCCTATTTGTTGCCTGCCCCAGGTTTGCGCGACCAGATTGATCGCCTCGGTGGCGCCGCGCACGAAAACGATCTCGTTGACCGACGCCGCATTGAGGAAACCCCGCACCGTGTCGCGCGCTCCTTCGTATGCGTCGGTGGCGCGCGCAGCCAGTTCGTGCGCCGCGCGATGAATGTTGGAGTTTTCGTGTTCGTAGAAATAGCTCAGGCGCTCAATCACGCAACGCGGCTTTTGCGTCGTCGCCGCGTTGTCGAGCCACACAAGTTGCCGTCCGTTGACGCGTTCCTGCAAAATAGGGAAATCGCGCCGCACCGCTTCGATATCGAACGGCGCTGCGGATCTTGCGGCCGCGATTTTTGGCGTGTCCCATGCCGACTCTGCGCCAGGCACCTGAAAACTGCGCGCGTGCTCAAGAAAATAGTATTGTGGGCTCGCAGACGCAGGAATTGAAGCAGCATTTCTCGTCGGCTGACGCAGCGATTGCAATACCGCATCCAGTTCATTGGCAAACGGCAGCGCAATTCCCGGCGAGCTCACGACTGGATTCTTTCTGGGTGCACCACCGAACACACCATCATATTGAGGACGGGCAAATACGCCATTCGGCTGCGTGGACGGCGATACGCCAACACCGCCCTCCGAATGCGGCAAGCCATTGGCCACGTGCGGCACGCGCTCCTCGGAAATTAGACCATTCGGATCCGGCAAGCTCGATTGCGGATGCCGGATATTAGTCACGCCATTGGCGCCATGTACGCTGTGCCCGGGCACGGTGGATTCCGGAACGCCAGGCACCCTGCCAGGCAAAGCCGTAAAGAAGGCGTTTGCCATACGCGCAAGCATGTCAACGTCCGGCAGTCCGGCGTCACCGATATCACTTGTACTCATGGTACTTGCCCACTTCCACATCGTCCAATACGGCGATCGCATCGTCAGTCAAGACAGCCAGCGAGCAGTAAAGCGAAACCAGGTAGGAAGCGATCGCCCTGTGGTTGATGCCCATGAAACGAACCGACAAACCCGGCGTTTGCTCACCCGGCAAATTGGGTTGATACAGGCCGACGACGCCCTGACGGCTTTCGCCTGTGCGCAACAGAATGATCTTGGACTTACCTTCCTCGATCTGCACTTTGTCGGAAGGGATCAATGGAATGCCGCGCCAGGTGATGAACTGCGAACCAAACAGGGAAACGGTCGGCGGAGGTACACCGCGACGTGTACATTCGCGGCCGAAGGCAGCAACGGCAAGCGGGTGCAGCAGGAAGAAGCCAGGTTCTTTCCAGACTTTGGTGATTAATTCGTCGAGATCGTCCGGCGTGGGCGCGCCGGTGCGGGTCTTGATGCGCTGCGAAGGCACGATGCTCGACAAGAGACCGTACTCCTTGTTGTTGATCAGTTCGCTTTCCTGGCGCTCCTTGACCGTTTCGATGGTCAGGCGCAACTGCTCGGCGATCTGGTTATACGGTTTACTGTACAGGTCCGATACGCGGGTGTGCACGTCGAGTACGGTGTTGACTGCCGACAGCATGTATTCGCGCGGGTTTTCGACGTAATCGACGAAGGTTTGCGGCAATTCGCGTTCATCGCGGTTGGAACAATCGACCGTGACGCTATTTGCATCTTTCACCTTGTTGACGCGATAGATACCGGCTTCCACAGGTACCCATTGCAGCAAGTGCGTCAGCCAGCGCGGCGTGATGGACGACATTTGCGGCACGGTACGTGTCGCGATGGCAAGTTGTCTGGCGGCGACATCGCCAAGCGCGGTCGGTTGTTCGAATTCGGATGCCATCTGGGAATCTCCTGAATAATGCGGTTGAATAAAACGGGGTATGGGGTGGGTACAAACCGGGTTGGAAATAATCCGGGGCCTAGTTGCTTCGCGACTGCGCCTGCGTGACATTGCTGCCTGCAGGTACACTTTGCGTAAGCCAGACATTGCCGCCGATGGTCGAGCCCTTGCCGATCATGATGCGACCGAGCACGGTGGCACCGGCGTAGATGACCACGTCATCCTCGACAATAGGGTGCCGTGCATTGCCTTTGATAAGGACCCCGTTCTCATCAGCAGGGAATCGTTTTGCACCCAAGGTCACTGCCTGGTATAACCGCACATGTTTGCCGATTACGGCGGTTTCGCCGATCACGACACCAGTGCCGTGATCGATGAAAAAGTGGCTGTCAATCTGCGCGCCGGGATGGATGTCGATACCTGTGCTTGAATGTGCGATGCGCGAAATCAGACGCGCGAGAAACGGCGCACCAAGCCGGTACAAGGCATGGGCGAAGCGATGGTAAATGATTGCCGTCATGCCGGGATAACACAGCAGGATTTCGGACATGCTGGTGGCAGCCGGGTCGCCCTGGAAAGCCGCCTGCAAATCACTGACCAATACATCGCGTATCTGCTTCAACTGCGCAGCGAATTCGCGCGTGATGCGAATCGCTTCGGTGCGCAGGCTTTCGTCGAGCGCATCAGTTGCAGCACCGTTGTCGGCATTGTCAACCTGACGCGACACAAACAGCAACGCGCGGCGCACTTGCACCACCAGAGAGTTCAGGCTGCTGTTCAAGGTATTGCCGACGAAATAGTCGATGCTCTCATCCGTCAGATCAGTCTGACCGTAATGCGTAGGAAAAAGTGCGGCCGACAAACCGTCAAGGATCGCAATGATCGCTTCACGCGAGGGGATTTCCCGCACCCTGCCGCGATGACGAATCTTGTGTGTATTTTCGCGCGATTGGCGCAACTGCGAGACCACCTGCTCCAGCCCCCAGGAATGCCGCAATTCTGTGTTGGAAACGTCGAATACCTGATGCTCGCCGGGATTCTGCGTCGTGTTCTGTTGTAACTGCATGCTGTCTCACGCATCCAATTTGGCGCAGTATGCGTTACGGCATTCTGCTCAAGACGGACACTCTATAGTCGAAAAGTGATTCGATTATAGGAGGCATATTCGATTGCCTCATACGAATATAAGCGCATATGAATAGACGAAATTCGCAGGTGGCATCAATGGCATCTGCCCGCGCGCCAACTGCATAAATAAAAAAAGCGAGCCACACGGGCTCGCTTTTTTAGGCTGTACTAGTCAGTGCTTTAACTTCGGCGCATTGCAATCAACGCTTGCCGATAGGCTGCACGTCGCGTGGTGTGGCACCGACGAACAATTGACGCGGACGACCGATCTTTTGTTCCGGGTCCGAGATCATTTCATTCCACTGCGCAATCCAACCGATCGTGCGCGCCATGGCGAAGATGCCGGTGAACAGCGAGACCGGGATACCGAGGGCCGATTGCACGATGCCCGAGTAGAAGTCGACGTTCGGATACAACTTGCGCGACACGAAGTATTCATCTTCCAGTGCGACCTTTTCCAGCGCCATGGCGAGCTTGAACAACGGATCGTTTTCCAGGCCCAGTTCATTCAGCACTTCGTAGCAGGTTTCGCGCATCAGCTTGGCGCGCGGATCGTAGTTCTTGTAGACGCGGTGACCAAAGCCCATGAGCTTGACGCCCGAGTTCTTGTCCTTGACCTGCTTGACGAAGTCGTCAATCTTGTCGACCGAACCAATTTCCTTGAGCATGTTCAAGGCCGCTTCGTTGGCGCCGCCGTGTGCCGGGCCCCACAGGCAGGCGATGCCGGCAGCGATACAGGCAAACGGGTTGGCACCGGATGAGCCGGATAGACGTACCGTCGAGGTCGAGGCATTTTGCTCGTGATCGGCATGCAGGATCAGAATGCGGTCGAGCGCGCGCACCAGCACATCGTTGACCTTATACTCTTCGCATGGATTGGAGAACATCATGCGCATGAAGTTGGCGCTGTAAGACAGATCGTTGCGCGGGTAGACGAATGGCTGGCCGATCGAATACTTGTAAGCCATGGCGACCAGCGTCGGCATCTTGGCGATCAGGCGCACAGCCGACACTTCGCGGTGATGCGGATCGTTGATGTCGAGCGAATCGTGATAGAACGACGCCAGGGCGCCGACCGTACCGACGAGCACCGACATCGGGTGCGCGTCGCGGCGGAAGCCACGGAAGAAAAATTGCATCTGCTCGTGCACCATCGTGTGCTGGGTGACGGTTTCGACGAATTTGTCTTTTTCCGCCTGCTTCGGCAGTTCGCCGTTCAACAGCAGGTAGCAAGTTTCCAGGAAATCGCAATTGACGGCCAGTTGTTCGATCGGGTAACCGCGATATTGCAATTCGCCCTTGTCGCCGTCAATATAGGTAATGGAAGAATTGCACGCTGCGGTCGACATGAAGCCGGGGTCATAGGTAAATTTGCCGGTGCTCGCGTACAGCTTGCGGATGTCGATGACGTCCGGGCCGACGGTGCCTTTGTAAATCGGCATTTCGAGCGCAGGGCTACCATCGGAGAACGATAGCGTGGCTTTGGTATCGGAGTTGATCATGGCTCTTCCTTCTGGTGCGGTAAATGGTGCTATAAGTCAATAAAATAAAACGGAAACCTTATCGATTCCGGGGCCGCAGCGCGTCGCGCTTCAGGCGCGGCGCAATCGCTGCAGCAAAGCGTGCACATGGGGCTGGTCAACTTCGCCCTCTGGCTCGTTGCGCGTCAGCAGTAAATTCAGCAAATCGTTGTCGCTCAAATTCATCAGGAGGGAAAACGCATCGACCTCTTCGTCGGTCAATCCTTCTTCGTGAGCATCAAGAAAGCGCGTCAGGATCAAATCGTTTTCCAGCAGACCTCGGCGGCCGCGCCATCTGAGACGGGCGCGCTTCGCGGGGTCGGCTTGGTGCGTAACGGCCATTGCGTATCGATTCGACTATGGTTGTGAAATTTGGTTCTTCGGCAGCGCCGTCACTGATGAAAACTGAAGAAGAGCGAAAACCGTTCCAGGACTCCGCTCTCATCATGACTTATACCGCGCGACGCACCATCAATTCCTTGATCTTGCCGATGGCCTTGTTGGGATTGAGACCCTTGGGGCAGACATCGACGCAATTCATGATCGAGTGGCAACGGAACAAGCGATATGGATCTTCCAGATTGTCGAGACGTGCGCCGGTGGCCTCGTCACGGCTGTCCGCGATGAATCGATATGCTTGCAGCAAGCCGGCAGGACCTACGAACTTGTCGGGATTCCACCAGAACGACGGGCACGAGGTTGAGCAGCAGGCGCACAGAATGCACTCATACAGGCCATCAAGCTCTTCGCGTTCAGACGGGCTCTGCAGGCGCTCTTTTTCGGGCGGAATGCTGTCATTGATCAGGTAGGGCTTGATCGATTCGTATTGCTTGTAGAACTGGGTCATGTCGACGATCAGGTCGCGGATCACCGGCAGACCGGGCAGCGGACGCAAAATGATCGTCTCCGGCAGTTCCTTCATGTTGGTGGTGCAGGCCAGACCGTTCTTGCCGTTGATGTTCATGGCGTCGGACCCGCACACGCCTTCGCGGCATGAACGGCGCAGCGCCAGCGAATCGTCCACATCAGCTTTGATGCGTTGCAGAGCATCCAACAACATCTTATCGGTCGGCAACAGTTCAACCGTCAGGTCCTGCATGTATGGCTTGGCATCCTTGTCCGGATCATAGCGGTAGATTTTGAACTTGCGAGTAGTCGTCATGTTGTTGACCTTAGAAAGTACGTTTTTTCGGTTGGAAGGTCTCGACCGTCAGCGGCTTGGTGATCACCGGCTTGTAGTCGAGGCGATTGCCTTCCGAGAACCACAGCGTGTGCTTCATCCAGACATCGTCGTGACGATCCGGGAAGTCGCTATGTGCGTGCGCCCCGCGTGATTCCTTGCGTGCTGCCGCAGAGGTAATGGTTGCCTTGGCGGTTTCGATCAGATTATCCAGCTCGAGCGCTTCGATACGCGCCGTGTTGAACACCTTGGATTTGTCCTTGAACGACACATGCTTGCGCCGCTCGTCGAGCTCCATGATTTTCTTGTAGCCGGTCTGCATCAATTCGTCGGTGCGGAACACGCCGCAGTATTGCTGCATGGTTGCGCGAATATCATTCGCAACATTCTGCACGCGCTCTTCGCCGGTACTCGTTTCGAGATGATTCAGGCGCGCCAGAGCCACATCGGCGCCGTCGGCCGGCAGCGGCTTGTTGCTGCGCGTCTTGATGTCGCTCGCCACGATATGGTTGCCTGCCGCACGACCGAATACCACCAGGTCAAGCAGCGAATTGGTGCCGAGGCGGTTCGCACCATGCACCGACACACAGGCGCATTCGCCGATGGCGTACAGGCCGCCGACAACCGCGTTCGGATTGCCGTCCTTCGGCGCCACGACTTGCCCGTGGATATTGGTCGGGATGCCGCCCATCTGATAGTGGATGGTCGGCACCACTGGAATCGGTTCGCGCGTGGCATCGACGTTGGCAAATTTGTGGCCGATTTCGAGAATAGAAGGCAAACGTTTCTGGATGGTGTCCGCACCGATGTGACGCAGGTCGAGCAGCACGTGATCCTTGTTCGGGCCGCAGCCGCGGCCTTCCTTGATCTCCTGGTCCATCGAACGCGACACAAAGTCGCGCGGTGCCAGATCCTTCAGGGTGGGCGCATAGCGCTCCATGAAGCGTTCGCCGTTACTGTTGATCAGGATACCGCCTTCGCCGCGCACGCCTTCAGTGATCAGCACGCCCGCGCCGGCCACGCCGGTCGGATGGAACTGCCAGAACTCCATGTATTCCAGCGGCAGGCCGGCGCGAGCTGCCATGCCCATGCCGTCACCGGTATTGATGAAGGCATTGGTTGACGCGGCCCAGATGCGCCCTGCACCGCCCGTTGCAAAGACGGTGGTCTTGGCTTCGAGAATCATCACGTCGCCGGTTTCCATTTCCAGCGCCACGACGCCGACCACATCGCCTTCGGCGTCACGGATCAGGTCGATTGCCATCCATTCGACGAAGAAGTGGGTGCGGGCGCGCACGTTGCGTTGATACAGCGTATGCAGCAGCGCGTGACCAGTACGGTCGGCTGCAGCGCAAGCACGTTGCACCGGCTTTTCGCCCTGGTTGGCAGTGTGGCCGCCGAACGGGCGTTGATAGATGGTGCCATCGGCATTGCGGTCGAACGGCATGCCGAAGTGTTCGAGTTCGTACACGACCTTCGGTGCTTCGCGACACATGAATTCGATTGCATCCTGGTCGCCCAAATAGTCGCCACCCTTGACGGTGTCGAACATGTGCCAGTGCCAATTGTCTTCCGACATGTTGCCCAGCGACGCACCGATGCCGCCTTGGGCTGCCACGGTGTGCGAGCGAGTCGGAAATACTTTGGACAACACGGCGACGTTCAGGCCGGCTTCTGCCAGCTGCAGGGATGCGCGCATGCCCGAACCACCGGCGCCGATGATGACGGCGTCGAAACGACGAGAAGGAATTGCGGTTTTTATTGCTGACACGATTAGGTTCTCCAGATAATCTGCGCCGCATACCCGGCACAACCAATCAGCCACAGTACGGTGGCGATTTGCAAAGTCAGGCGCAAGCCGACGGACTTCACGTAGTCCATCCAGATGTCGCGCACCCCGACCCAGGCGTGATAAAACAAGGCCACGAAAGCCACGAAGGTCGCGACCTTGAACCATTGCATGGCGAATACGCCTGCCCACGCTTCATAGCTGAATTCCTTCGCGCACAGGAAGGTAACGAGCAGGATGACGGTATAGGCGGCCATGACGATGGCGGTGGCGCGCTGTGCGAGCCAGTCGCGCATGCCGTAGTGTGCGCCGACGACGAGGCGCTTCGGTCCGATGTTATCGTTAGCCATTTTAGAACGCTCCAAACAATTTCAACGCAACCAAGGCTGCCAGCGGCAGGCTGATCGCAAATACGGTGGCGGCCGAGCGGCGTGCGCTATCTTTATCAAGGCCAATATGTACATCCATTACAAGGTGGCGGATGCCGGCGCAAAAATGATGCAGATAGGCCCAGGACAAAGCCAGGACGAGAAGTTTGACGTACCACGGCTCGACGAGACCTTTGAGATAACCGAAGGTCCCTTCGGACAGCAGGCTCAGATCAAGCATGTACAGAATGAAGGGAAGCATCAGGAACAGCAGGAAGCCGCTGATGCGGTGCAATATGGAAATAAAACCGGCCAGCGGCAAGCGGTAATTGGGCAAATCCGTCAACGCATGGATATTGCGAAATTCCGGCCGACTTTTCTTCACTTCGTCAGACATATTTTGAATCCCCTCAAGCTCGATAATCCCGACATTTTCGCCGATTTTTGTGCATCACACCAACTCATATTGTATTTCGGGTGCAATATTCTTGCTCAGCAGACCCATCTTGGTGCGAATTTCGGAGCGGTCATGAACATATGCGATGCACTAACTTAGTTCGTTTTTGTAATGATGCCGATCGGTGACATACAAGCCGCGCCGTACTTCGACCGGCTTGTCGCCATAGGTGAAAGAAACACGTTCCACGCTCAACAACGGCGTATTTGCGGCAACCATCAAGAGATGCGCGGCCACATCGTCGGCGCTGACGGCGCGCAATTTTTCCTGCGCACGAATCATGTGCGTGCCGAACTCCGTTTCAAACAGGCCGTACATCGGCCCCTTGTATTCGACCAATCGCTCGGCAGTGAGCCCTTTGAATATTGCGCCAGGCAACCAAAGTTCCTCGAGAATCGTCGGCGCGCCGTCGAACGCCTGCACACGCTTGATGAAGATTACCGAATCGCCGGAACGCATGTCGAGCAGGCGCGCAACGTCGGCGGGCGCGCGCATGCGCTTGACTTCAATGATCTTGTTATCGGGGCTGTGCGCATCGCCGACATCCGGCATGAGGCGCAAAAACCGGAAATGGGCGCGCTCTTCATGGTGGGTAGCAACGAACGTTCCCTTGCCTTGACGCCGCACCACAAGATTTTCGGCAGACAATTCGTCGATCGCCTTGCGCACCGTGCCCTGGCTGACCTTGAAGCGGGCGGCCAATTCAACCTCGCTCGGAATCAGCTCGCCCGGCTTCCATTCGCCTGACTGCAGACTCTGCGTGATGAGCGCCTTGATCTGCTGATATAAAGGGCTGAAGGTCGGCGAATTCCCGGAGGCACCACCGCCCGCGCCAGCAGCGGGCGCACCTGAATTCTGCATGTGGGGAGGATTGGCACTCATGCTTGCAATTTCACCACAGAACACCCTTTGCAGTCCAGCAAAAAGTTATAGGTGATATGTCTTATATAAGACATAAGATTGTCGTTGACAGCAACTTGCGACAAGCCTAAACTCGCGATGATTCATGGCCCACGCCAACGCTTTGAGCAATAAGTTGCCGGC
Source organism: Burkholderiaceae bacterium (assembly GCA_036561005.1). Classification (GTDB taxonomy): domain Bacteria; phylum Pseudomonadota; class Gammaproteobacteria; order Burkholderiales; family Burkholderiaceae_D; genus PKWO01. The sequence continues at coordinate 29,354 of DATBQE010000163.1, forward strand.
GCAGGTTGCACATTGTATGACAGAAGCTGCAGATGCAGCGCGCAGGCTGCTTATAGCATGTGGCTTATTGCACCAAACGCTTGCGAGATCGAGAAACGTCCGGTCCGCAATCGCTGACCGCGTGGACGAAACGCCTGGGAAATGCCCAAGGGATGTAAAAATTCGCCTCGCTACGCGCAATAAACCACCTTCGGCGCGCCTTGCACTGACGCCCTCGCCTTTCACCGGTATCATGGAGGGCTGTGCATTCGTTTAGTTGTTGTGGTCACGGCATGCCGACGGGACGACGACTTCGTTTTTCTTACTTCTTTGGAGATTCATCATGGCTAAAGCCCCCATGCGTGTTGCCGTCACAGGCGCCGCCGGTCAGATCGGTTATTCCCTGTTGTTCCGCATCGCCAACGGCGACATGCTCGGCAAAGACCAGCCTGTCATTCTGCAATTGCTCGAAATTCCTGACGAAAAAGCGCAAAAAGCCCTTAAGGGCGTGATGATGGAAATCGACGATTGCGCATTTCCGTTGCTGGCAGGCATGACTGCCCATAGCGATCCGATGACCGCATTCAAGGATATCGACGTGGCATTGCTGGTCGGTGCACGTCCGCGTGGCCCCGGCATGGAACGCAAGGACTTGCTCGAAGCCAATGCGCAAATCTTCACGGTTCAGGGCAAGGCGCTCGACGCTGTTGCCTCGCGCAATGTCAAAGTATTGGTGGTCGGCAACCCGGCCAACACCAACGCCTACATCGCCATGAAATCTGCCCCGAACCTGCCGGCCAAGAATTTCACCGCCATGTTGCGCCTGGACCATAACCGCGCCCTGTCGCAAGTTGCCGCCAAAGTCGGCAAGCCGGTCACATCGATCGAAAAACTGTGCGTCTGGGGCAATCACTCGCCAACCATGTACGCCGACTACCGTTTCGCCACTGCCGATGGCGCAGCCGTCAAGGACCTCATCAACGACCAGGTCTGGAACAAGGACACGTTCCTGCCTACAGTGGGCAAGCGCGGCGCGGCGATCATCGAAGCGCGCGGTCTGTCTTCCGCCGCTTCGGCTGCCAACGCTGCCATCGACCACGTGCATGACTGGCTGCTCGGCACCAACGGCAAGTGGACTACGATGGGCATTCCGTCCGACGGGTCCTATGGCGTCCCTGAAGGCACCATGTTCGGTTTCCCGGTCACCACCGAGAACGGCGAATACAAGATCGTCCAAGGCCTCGACATCGACGCATTCTCGCAAGAACGCATCAATGTCACGCTGAATGAATTGCTCGAAGAGCGCGAAGGCGTGAAACACCTGGTCGGATAATATTTCGTAGCCAGATTCAGGCGGTGCGGCAGCAATGCCGCGCCGCCGTGCTGCAAACCAAGACTCAACCGATTGACCAGAAAGATCTTTTTCCAAAGCAGCACATGCATCCCTCCGAGGTTTTATTCCAAGGCACGCATGCACCGGTTTCGATCCCGGTCTGCGATCACTACGCCGGCTCCGAAAAGCTGATGCGCAAGTCGCTTGCCTTGCAACAAGAGCTTGGCCCTCTGTTCGATATCACGCTCGATTGCGAAGATGGCGCTGCCGCAGGCAACGAAGCTGCGCATGCCCGCATGGTCTGCGCTTTCGTCAATAGCGAAGACAACCGCTTCGGGCGCGTCGGCGTTCGTGTACACGACTGCGTCAGCGCATTCTTCGAGCAAGACCTGGAGATCATTTGCGGCGGAGCCGCAGAACGCCTGGCCTACCTGGTGTTACCCAAGGTGGAAAGCGCGGAACAGGCCGCCGACTCCATTTCCAGGATCAACCGTCATTGCGGCACACGCACCAATCTGCCCATCCATATTCTGGTCGAAACTCACGGCGCCCTTGAGGAGGTAAGCCAAATCGCTGCCCTGCCCCAGGTCGAATGCCTGTCGTTCGGCATCATGGACTTTGTCTCGGCGCACAATGGTGCCATACCGGCCGCAGCCATGCGCTCGCCGGGGCAATTCACACATCCGTTAGTGGTGCGCGCAAAGCTGGAAATTGCCGCCGCCTGCCATGCGCACGGAAAAGTGCCGTCGCATAACGTAACGACCGAGATCAAGGATACGTCGGTGGTGGCAAACGACGCCAACCGGGCCAGCGCCGAATTCGGCTACACCCGCATGTGGAGCATCCACCCGGACCAGATCAAGCCGATTCTCAAATCGATGGCGCCGCGCAGCTCTGAAGTCAATGAAGCGGCGCAGATTCTGAATGAAGCAAGCTTGGCCGAATGGGGTCCGATCAAGCACAACGGCCGCCTGCATGACCGTGCAAGCTACCGCTACTATTGGACGATCATACAGCGCGCGAAAAACAGCGGGTTGGTTTTACCGGAGGGCGCAAGCGCCCTTCTCTGAGCCGGAAACGCACCGCCACAAGCGGGCGTCAGGGATAATTTTCAGGAGACAAATGATGAAAAGTACTTTGATAGCCATGATAATCGCCGCCTTCAGCGTTGCCGCAATGCCGGCCATCGCGCAGGATGCTGCGCCGGCCAAGGCCAAGCCCGTCGCCAAGGCAAGCAAGGCAAAAGCCGCCAAAAAACCACCTGAAGCCGTTGAGGAAGACGAAAAAGAACCAGAGGTAACCGGCACCAACGTCACCGACTATCAATGCGAACTGGGCGCCAAGCTGACTGTGTTCCAAAACGTCGACGACGACAAGCATATCGCCTTGAAGTGGGGCAAGCGCGTCCATCAGATGGACCGCGTCGACACGACCACTGGCGCCAACCGTTTTGAAAACAGACACTATGGCCTGGTCTGGATCGGCATACCGACCAAAGCAATACTGCTTGACTCGAAATCCGGGCATCAACTTGCAAACGAATGCAAGACGGCCGAACAGCGCATGGCTTCCGACGACACGCAAAATGCGCCAGTCAAGAAATGATTTAACGAAACAGTGAAATAGAGGAAAAGGAAGATCCGACGCCAGGTATGGCAGGAAGCCTGCTTGATTCGGACTGCCGACTGTGCACCCTGCCCCGATTCGTGGAGTGTGAGGCTGCACAGGACCGACGGGGCAGTCGAAGCGGCAAAAACATCGATTGCAAGATCATTTACAACAGATTCAATTAATTTACATTCATTCGCATCCAAGGAGAGACCATGTCGCACAACACTCTGAACACGCTCAAGGAATTCAAGATCGGCGATTCCAAGAAAGGTTCGTTCTATTCGCTGCCCGCGCTGGCAAAATCGCTCGGCATCAACGTTTCGCGCTTGCCGGTGTCGATCCGTATCGTGCTCGAATCGGTGCTGCGCAACTGCGACGGCAAGAAAGTGACCGAAGAGCACGTCAAGCAGTTGGCGAACTGGAGCGCAACCGGCGCCCGCACCGATGAAATTCCCTTCGTCGTTGCCCGCGTGGTGCTGCAAGACTTCACCGGCGTGCCTTTGCTGGCCGACCTGGCTGCCATGCGCGGCGTGGCCTCCAAGATGGGCAAGAACCCGAAGAACATCGAACCGCTGGTGCCGGTCGACCTGGTCGTCGACCACTCGGTGCAAATCGATCACTTCCGCGAAAAGAAGGCGCTCGACCTGAACATGAAGCTGGAATTTCAGCGCAACAACGAGCGCTACCAGTTCATGAAATGGGGCATGCAGGCATTCGACACATTCGGCGTCGTGCCGCCGGGCTTCGGCATCGTCCATCAGGTCAACCTCGAATATCTGGCACGCGGCGTGCACAAGAAAAAAGACGGCAAGACTGAAGTGTATTACCCGGACACACTGGTCGGCACTGACTCGCACACCACCATGATCAACGGCATCGGCGTGGTCGGCTGGGGCGTGGGCGGTATCGAAGCCGAAGCCGGCATGCTCGGCCAACCAGTGTATTTCCTGACGCCTGACGTAGTCGGCGTGAACCTGACCGGCCAACTGCGCGAAGGCGTGACGGCGACCGATCTGGTCCTGACCATCACCGAAATGCTGCGCAAGGAAAAAGTCGTCGGCAAGTTCGTTGAGTTCTTCGGCGAAGGCACCAAGTCGCTGTCGCTGACCGACCGCGCGACGATCGCCAACATGGCCCCGGAATACGGCGCCACCATGGGCTTCTTCCCGGTTGACGACGCCACCATCGACTACTTCAAGGGCACCGGCCGCAGCAAGGCCGAGATCGATGCATTCGAAGGCTATTTCAAGGCGCAAAACCTGTACGGCATTCCGAAGGCCGGCGACATCGACTACACCAAGGAAGTCTCGCTCGACCTGAGCAAGGTTGCGCCATCGCTGGCAGGCCCGAAGCGCCCGCAAGACCGTATTGAAATCGGCAACGTCAAGGCCAACTTCGCCGAACTGTTCTCCAAGCCCACATCGGAAAACGGCTTCAACAAGAAGGCTGAAGACCTGGCCGCCGAATACACCAACGCCGACGGCGTCAAGGTCAAGAACGGCGACGTGCTGATCGCCGCCATCACGTCCTGCACCAACACCTCAAACCCGAGTGTGCTGCTGACCGCCGGCTTGCTGGCCAAGAAGGCAGTGGAAGCCGGCCTCAAGGTGTCGCCGCACATCAAGACTTCGCTCGCCCCTGGATCGCGCGTCGTCACCAAGTACCTCGAAGCAGCCGGCTTGCTGCCGTATCTGGAGAAACTCGGCTTCGGCGTTACGGCCTACGGCTGCACCACCTGCATCGGCAATGCCGGCGACCTGACGCCTGCAATGAACGAAGCCATCGTCAAGAACGACATCGTGGCTTCGGCCGTGCTGTCGGGCAACCGCAATTTTGAAGCGCGTATTCACCCGAACATTCGCTCAAACTTCCTGGCTTCGCCACCGCTGGTCGTTGCTTACGCCATCGCCGGCAACATGAATGTCGATCTGATGACGCAACCTGTCGGCGTGGGCAAGGTCGACGGCAAGAAGCGCGAAATATTCCTGGGCGACATCTGGCCGACTTCCGCTGAAGTCGCCGCCTTGATGAAGTACGCAATGAACGCCAAGACCTTCAAGGAAAACTACGCCGATGTGAAGGGTGCACCGGGCAAGCTGTGGGAAAACATCAAGGGAGTTGCTGAAGGCCAGGTCTACAACTGGCCGACTTCGACCTACATCGCCGAACCGCCGTTCTTTGGTGACTTCACGATGGAACCGAAGGCCGCGGCCACCGGCATCACCGCTGCACGCGCCTTGGGCGTGTTCGGCGATTCGATCACCACCGACCACATCTCGCCAGCCGGCTCCATCAAGGATTCCAGCCCGGCCGGCAAGTGGCTGACTGCAAACGGCGTGCTCAAGGCCGACTTCAATTCCTACGGCTCGCGCCGCGGCAACCATGAAATCATGATGCGCGGCACCTTCGCCAACGTGCGTATCAAGAACCTCATGATTCCGGCCAAGGACGACGGTTCGCGCGTGGAAGGCGGCATCACCCGCTTCCAGCCGACCGGCGAAGAAATGTCGATCTACGACGCCGCCATGCAATACGTCAAGGACGGCGTGCCGACCATGATTTTTGCCGGCGAAGAATACGGCACAGGCTCCTCGCGCGACTGGGCCGCCAAGGGCACGCAATTGCTCGGCGTCAAGGCCGTGATCGCCAAATCGTTCGAACGTATCCACCGCTCGAATCTGGTCGGCATGGGCGTGCTGCCGCTGCAATTCATCGGCAGCGACAGCGTGACTTCGCTCGGCATTACCGGTAGCGAAACCTACGACCTCAAAGGCATGGAAGGCGAAATCAAGCCGCAACAGGAAGTGACGCTGGTGATCAACCGTGCCGACGGCAGCAAGCAGGATGTCAAAGTGCTGCTGCGCATCGATACGCCGATCGAAGTCGACTACTACAAGCACGGCGGCATCTTGCCGTTCGTGTTGCGTCAGTTGCTTGCTGCGTAATACAGTAATTTGATGGATAGCCTGGAACGACTCCCAGGTTAAAAATTGGCGCTTTACCATAACCCTCTGCCGCATTGCAGCAGAGGGTTTTTCTTTTGCGCCACCTAGACCCGCAGCGTCTTCGCGCGCCCTATTTCGATGTGCATGCGGATAATCCACTACAATGGGTCATCCATTATTTCACTGTAGCCAATTATCCATGCGTCGTCCCAACAAAGGATCTACCGCCAAGCTTTCCGCCGATAGCCAACGTCTCGTCACGTATGCGCAGGCGGTAGTGCAGGCCGGCAGCCGGCTGGAGGAACGCGGTTGGGAAAAACAACTCGATGCCCAGGTCCAGAAGCTGCTCAAAGGCGGCAATCAGGACGGTGCCGATGCCGCGCTCGATGAATTGTTCAAACTTCAAACCGGCGCGTACGATGCCCTGATGGAATCGCTCGAAGCATGCAGCGAATCGTGTCGCATCGAGCATGAAGGCGAAAACTACGACGCGCTCTTGCTGGCCGCACCGATTTTGGCATGGACACGCTTCTCGATTGCATCGGGCCCCGTTGGCGCCGACATGCTTGCCACGCTCTCGGCGCATCTATATGCCCACGTCCTGGCAAGTGGAGTGAAAATGGCGCTTGCACCGACGCTGTTTTCGATCGACCAGATGCCGCACAGCCATGTCGAGACGCTGGCCCTGACGCAAAAGCTGGCGCAGGCCGCATTGAAAGGCACTGCACCCAAGGCCGCCGTCAATGTTCCGGAGACTGCCCCATTCCTGGCCGACACACGCTACCTGCTGGCAGCCGTCGTCGTTCCGGCTGGAGAACCATTGTTTCATTGGCAAACCGCGCTTAACTTCGCGGAACGCGATGTGGCGCTCGAGCAATGGCGCAAACAAGCCACGCCCAATGTCACCAAGCTGCTGCCGGGCTGCGGCATTGAACTGCTTTTGCCTGACGCCTACTACGTTGCCTGCCGCGAAGCCGACAAACAGATTCGCCCGGCATCGATCAATGCGGCGGTGCATTTTCTGACGCATACTTTGAATGTGCCGGCATCGGACCTCAGCGCGGCAATCGGCAGTTTTTCCGAAAACCCGGCAGACGGACGAACCGACGAATATCGCATCGGCTTCACACTGCAGCGAGAACCGGAAGTCATCTATGGTGTGGTTTGGCCGCTGTTCGGCGAAGAAGATGACGAAACGCGCATCCCGTTAGTCGACGTCAACGGCGCCAAGACACCAATCGAGGCCATCGTCGACTTGCTGCAGGCGGCCGGTGTGGGCAAGATACTCCATCACGATGAGCGCTTTGCCATGGAATTTTGCGACGATTGCGGCGCCCCGCTCTATCCGGACCTGGAAGCCGATCTCGTCCATGCCGAAATGCCCGAGGACGTGCCGCAAGCCCCGAGCCACTTGCATTGACAATTACTGCTCACCACGACGAATAAGGGTGGCGCAACAGATTCGCGTTGAAATAGCGCGCGTCGTGCGTCACTTCTTCTCCCACCCACTGCGGTTTGTCGAAAACCTGGTCTTCGTCAGTCAATTCAATCTCGGCGACGACCAAACCGGCATTGTCGCCATAGAATTCGTCGACTTCCCATAGCATCCCCTGATAGGGAATCCGGTATCGCGACTTTTCAATCAGCGGTCGTAACGCCAACTGCCCCAGCATGGCCTCGGCATCGCTTTTTGGAACCGGGTATTCCCACTCTCCGCGCACCGCGCCGACTGAGCGCCCCTTGATGGTCAGCGTGGCCGCGTCGCCTTCAATGCGCACGCGCACGACACGCTCCGGGTCGGTGGACAGATAACCTTGGCGCATCGGCACCGCAGCACCGAGCGCCTTCCAGGCATCGCCAAGGACAAGAAACTTTCGCTCGATCTCCAACCCCATCTTCAGCGTTCCAGCGCGCGCAACACTGGTTGCAAAATCGCCTCGCCCAGGCGCGCACTGCGTGCGCCATCCCAGCCTACATGTTCGTCCGGCATGTTGGCATTGTCCTTGAACGGCATTTCGAGCGTTAGCGACAGGCATCGATAAGTGTGTCCGACAAATTTTGACGCGAGCGTGAGCATGTCGGCGCTATATTTGTTGTCCGCATAACCATACTTATCCTGGAAATCAGGGCTGGCAATCTTGAAGTCCTCGATAAAACGCTGCTGCGCAGCGATCAATTCGGCACTGAAGCCTTCTATCATTTGATTGCCGGCCACGAACACATATGGCAAGGCCTCGTCGCCGTGGATATCAAGGAACAAATCTACGCCGGTCTCGGCAATGCGATTCTTCACATACAAGACTTCCGGGCTGCGTTCGAGCGAAGGCGTCATCCATTCACGATTGAGATTGGCACCGGCAGCATTCGTGCGCAGATTGCCGCGCGCGGCCCCGTCCGGATTCATATTCGGCACGATGTAGAACACAGCCTTGTCGAGCAGTTTGCGGGCAATCGGGTTGGCACCGTCAAGCAAGGCGTCGATCATGCCTTCGACAAACCATTCGGCCATGGTCTCGCCCGGATGCTGGCGTGCAATAACCCAAACCTTTTTCTCCGCAGCCGGGTTGCCCACGGTAAGCATGTTGAAGTCGCGCCCATCGACCGTATTCCCGAGATCCAAGACCCGGACCAATGGCGAAGCCTGCGCGCGGTCGACCAAGCTCAGATGTCGCTCGAAGGAATAAGGCTCGAAGTAAGCGTAATAGACGCTGTCGCATTGCGGTGTGTGGTGAATGGTCAACACTTTGCCGTCGAAGCTAGTAGGCACCCGAAACCACTCGTCATTGTCGTAACTGGCTACTGCCTGATAATCAGGCCACCCGTCGGGGTATGACGTTTCCCCGGCGTTGACCAGGCGGATGGTACAGGCTTCGCCACCCGCGCCTTGCAATCGAAAATAAAACCACTGCGCGAAATCGGAATGAGAATCCTTGCGAATCTTCAGATCGATGGCAGATGGGCCGGCTACCGACACGACTTCAATCGCGCCGGCATCAAATTGGTGACTGATTTTGATGGACATGGTGTTGAGCTTGCCAGTGCTTCGCTGGCGCAGCGGTTGGCCGCGTGCGTAAAGCGTCTGGCTGGATGGATTGATGGGTAAGAACACTATTGTCCGGGATTTCGCCGTTTTGCGCAAAACCAACCATATTTTTTGCGACATTGCCAAGATTGGCAAATTTTCCCCGCCGCCTCTTCGACTTTACGTCGACCTACGATATATTACTAGAACTCATTCCATAAATAGGCACCTGATGCATTTCCGCCAGAAAGGGCGCTGGCAAGGCGTGCGACGCGTCTCGTAGCGGGCTACGAGCAAGGAGCGCAACGCGGCCAGCGCCCTTTCTGGCGGAAACCCAGAGGGAACGATCTATTTGGGCGTCGCGCGTTGTTGTCTCGCTTGCACAGGGGGCCACCCTGTGCGGCGCGACACGCCTAGCGCGACATCCCAAATAGATCGTTTGCACAGGCGCCTATTTATGGAATGAGTTCTAAAGCCCGCAAAAGTTCGGGTTGGCATGCCAACGGCGCGCGGGCCTCTTTGCTGCCGACAGGCCCACATCAAAACAAAAATCTACTCCCATGGCGCACGCCTTGCCTATGCGGTACTCGAAAGACGGTTTGCGGTGTCCCACCGCGATGCCGTCGCTGCCCGCACGTATGGCGGCCACCTTCGCCTTTGCCGCATTGACCATCACGGTGTCGCTATTTTCCCTTGATTCGCATGCCGCGACATCGGTGCCCCTGCGCTTTGAGCAACTGAACATCGAACAGGGTCTGCCCCAGGAATCTGTCCTCGCATTGACGCAGGATCGCCAGGGATATATGTGGCTCGGAACCGTTGCCGGCTTGGCACGATACGACGGCTACACCATCACCGTGTTCAAAAACCAGCCTGGCGACGTGCACAGCCTTTCCGACAACTTCGTGACTTGCCTGTATCAGGATGCGCAGGGAATACTTTGGATCGGCACCCGGGGCGGGCTGAACCGTTATGACGCCACCAAGCAGCAATTCATTCGGTATGAGGCCTCAGCCTTGAATGCTAACGCCTCGCCCAATCGCGTCATCAACGCCATCGTCAGCGACGAAAAAGGCGGGTTGTGGCTCGGCACGGAAACAGGCTTGCAACATTTTCTGCCGGATCGCCAAAATTCGGCCCTCCTGCAGCACGACACGAATCGGCCGGACAGTCTTGTCGACAGCAACGTGCTTTCACTGGCCCGCGAACCCACCGGCAATCTGCTGGTGGGAACCGCCGGCGGCCTTGACCGCCTGCACGAAGACAATGGCAGCATTGAGCACCTCAAGCTCGAAGCGATAACGCCGTCCGACTTGCTGGGCAAGAGTATTCGATCCATCCTGGTTGCAGCCGACGGCCAAGCCTGGATCGGGACCGGCCACGGTTTGCGTCGCCTCGCTGCGAACGGACCGCTGGCGAAACTTCTGCCGGGCCCAGCGTTCGATGGCGTCAACAGCGCCGCAGTCGTCGCGCTCTATCAGGACAAAGCCGGAAGATTATGGCTTGGCACCGGCGCGGATGGCCTGGAACTACTCGACGCAGACCGGGGCGTTGCGCAGATTTATCGGCATGCCGAAGCAGACGGCCACAGCCTCGCCTCCGACCATGTCAGCAGCTTGTTTGAAGACCGCAGCGGGTCCCTGTGGATAGGCACATGGTACGCCGGCGCCAGCCGCGCGGATTTGGCAAGTGGTGGCTTCGATCGCATCAAATCGATTCCCGGGTTGGCAAACAGCCTTTCCAACAACCAGGTCGTTTCCATCAACGCCGACAGCAACGGCAATCTTTACTTCGGCACCCTCGGCGGCCTCAATCGACTTGACCCGTCGAACGGCGCCATGCGGGTGTATCGCCACGACCCGGCCAATCCGCACAGTATCGCAGATGACCGCGTGGGCTTGATTGCCCCAGAACCCGACGAACCGTGGTGGGTGGCGACCGATGCCGGGCTCTCGCGATTCGACCCGCGCAGCGGCGCATTTACCGCAAGCGACCTCGGCACGGGCTATTCCGACGGGAAAATCATACAAGCCATTGCCAGAGACACCAAGGGCACCACCTGGTTTGCCTCGCGCGGCGGTTTGCACCGGCAGGATCGGGGAAGCGCCAAGGTCACCACCTATCGGCATGACCCCACAGACCCCGCCAGCCTGTGCGACAACTGGATCTGGCACCTGCTGATCGACAAGCGCGGCCACATCTGGCTGGCAACCATGAACGGGCTCGACCGCCTGGACCCGGAAACGGGGCACTTCACGCATTTTCGCAACGACCCGGGCAATGCCGGCAGCCTGAGCCACGACCGCGTGCATTTTCTATTTGAAGACAGCCGCGCCAGGATTTGGGTCGGAACCGCCGGGGGCCTCGATCTGATGCAAACGGGCAGCGACGGGCAAGTCGAATTTCACCGATACACCGTTGCAGACGGCTTGGCGCCCGACCCTATCGGCAGCATCGTGGAAGATGATCACGGCACACTCTGGATCAGCACGACGGCAGGCATTTCGCGCTTCGACCCCGGGACCGGAAAATTCAAGAACTACACGGACAAAGACGGCTTGATCGCCGGATCCTATTTCATCGGCTCCGCCTTCAAGGCAGCGAACGGCAATCTGTACTTTGGCGGCGTCAATGGCGTGACCAGCTTCCGCCCGGACGACATCAAGGAAAATCCGATCGCGCCGCAGCTCGCGATCACGGACATCCTGGTCCTCAACCAGTCGGTGTTGAAAGACAAGATGCCGGAGGGCGTCTCCCTGAAAGGCGCGCTACAGGACACGGCCGTCCTCACACTGCCGCACAGCGACGCGGTATTCTCCATAGAATTCGCCGCCCTGCATTTTGCCGACCCAAAACGCAATCGGTACGCCTACCAGCTCGAAGGATTCGACAAGGAATGGGTCTCCACCGGTGCCGGCAAAAGATTCGCCACCTACACCAATCTTGACCCCGGCCATTACCTGTTCCATGTCAAGGCAAGCAACAAGGACGGCGTTTGGAATGACGACGGTATGAGCATGAATATCACCATCACTCCGCCGTTCTGGCTCACATGGTGGTTCCGCAGCCTGGCGTTGGCGGCCGTGATGAGCGTCGCTTATCTTGCCTATCGCATCCGCGTGCGTCAATTGCTGCACCAGACTACCGCGCTGGAACAGGAGGTCTACGCCAGAACCCGTGAAGTCGTGCAGCAAAAAGAAGCCATCGAGAAGCAAAAGCTGGAAGCGGAGGCGCAAAAAGAGTCGGTTGAACAGGCTCACCACAACATCTCCGTCATCAGCGACATCGGCCGGCAACTGACAGCAAAACTGGACATTGAAGCCATCATGGACACGCTTTATCGCAAGGTCAACGAATTGATGGATGCCAGCGTGTTCGGAATCGGGCTGTATCGCGCAGAGCAGGAAATCATCGAAGTGCCCTATGCCATGGAACGCGACGTGCGCTACGACCCCTATGTTCGAGACGCGCGCGACAACAACCAGATGGCAGTCTGGTGCATCCGCAACAAGAAGGAGATATTCATCAACAATCTTGAGGCAGAACACCGGCACTACGTCGACAACCTCGAACTGACGTCGTCCGATACCAATCTGGGCAAACTCTCCGACGGATCAAAACCCACCACGCCGCGCGCAATGCTCTATGTGCCTGTCATGCTCAACGAACGCGTGCTGGGCACCATATGCGTGCACAGCTTTGAAGAAAACGCCTACCGCCAGGTCCACCTCGACATGTTGCGCACGCTGGCCACCTACGTGGCCGTGGCGTTCGACAACGCCGAAGCCTACAAACGCCTCAGCTTGGCCCAGCAAAGGCTGGTGGCGCAGGAAAAGATGGCCGCCCTCGGTTCGCTCGTGGCCGGCGTGGCGCACGAGCTCAATACGCCCATCGGCAACGGCATGCTCACAGCGAGCTCATTGCAGGAACGCACCAACGAAATGAGCGCAAAGTTGCACGACCCCACGTTCAGACGCTCCGACCTCGTCGCCTTCGTCAGCTTGTGCCAGGATGCGGCGACGCTCATCCTGCGCGGCCTGCAATCGGCCGCCGACCTGATCAACAGCTTCAAGCAAGTCGCCGTTGACCAGACCAGCGCCCAACGGCGCGTGCATAACCTCAACAGAACCTGCCAGGAAATCATCGCCACCATGTCGAGCAAGGTGCGCAAGGCCGGCCACTCAATCACGGTTGACGTACCGGGAGATATCGAAATCGACGGTTATCCCGGCGCTTTCGGCCAGGTAATCACCAATTTCGTCGACAATGCCCTGCTACACGCCTTCGATGGCATCCGTGGCGGCCACATGCGCTTAGCCGCCGCACGCATCGGCAGCGAGAGAGTCCGCGTGCAGTTCAGCGACGATGGCGTGGGCATTGAAGGCGCCAATCTGAAGCGCATATTTGACCCGTTCTACACGACCAAACTGGGCAAGGGCGGCAGCGGCCTGGGCCTGAATATTTCATACAACATCGTCACCTCGCTATTGGGAGGCGACATCTCCGTCACCAGCGTACTCGGCCAGGGAACCATATTCGTACTGGACCTCCCATTGAAGGCCCCAATGGAAAATCAGTAGGCCCGGCCCGGGAACTGCACGGGGGTGTTCTACTCGCCATATTGTTCTGCTATAATGCAAAGCTCGTCGGGGCGTAGCGCAGCCTGGTAGCGTACTTGCATGGGGTGCAAGGGGTCGGAAGTTCGAATCTTCTCGCCCCGACCAATTGAATCAAAGACTTAGGCCAATCTTCGGATTGGCCTTTTTCTTTGGTGCGGAATTTACCCCACCATTTACCCCAACAGATCTACTTAGTCGCACCGACCTTCAGGTCTGCCCTACCGACTCCTGAGTACTGTTCAACACATATAGCCACCAACGCCAGAATTATCTTGTTTTCGACGCCGCCAGACTTCAAGTGCGGAGTGATCGACGCACCCGATCCTTGCCCCCGAAGATGAACAGCATGCGCGCCACCGACATCCGACTGATTTACAGGCGTAAAGCTTTATAAGCTTATCTTTGATAATCAGTTTCTTACAACGATTCCCTCGTTGCGTTATAAATTCCGCCCATGCCCGCTCCAGCTGCAGGAACATCCACAAGAAGTAGAGTGGCAGGTGCGGTAGCCCTGTAATTTGCGGTCCACCTTCAACAACATAGGAGTTCATCATGCATTTCATCGCCCGATCGTCCAGCACCACACTGCCAGATGACAAAACCATGCATTCCACCGGCATCCTCACAATACC
>DATBQE010000164.1:0-25511 GCA_036561005.1 Burkholderiaceae bacterium
GCTCGCGGCTAGCGCCATTGGCGCCTCGCATTGGCGCAAGATGTTTTCCCACATATTCCCTAATGTCAGCCACGTCGCCCTGGTGCAAATGTCGATTCTTTCAGTCAGTTTCATCAAATACGAAGTGATCCTGAGCTTTCTCGGATTTGGCGTACCGGTCGGCGTGGTGTCGTGGGGCAGCATGCTCAACGAGGCACGTAACGAGCTGATACTCGGGAAATGGTGGCAACTGACCGCAGCAAGCGTTGCAATGGCCGTTCTTGTCACAGCGTTTTCCTTGTTTACCGATGCGTTGCGCGATGCACTCGATCCCAAACTCAAATAGAGGTGATTTGTGAGCCGAGACACTTTGCTGCGCGTCACCGATTTACGTATCTGCTTCCGCACCGGCAAAACCGAAACGGTCGAAGCGGTGAGGGGCATATCGTTTGAAATTCCCCGCAACAGCACGGTTGCACTGGTCGGCGAATCCGGCAGCGGAAAGTCGGTAAGTTCATTGGCACTGATGGGGCTGCTGCCGCCCGACGCGGCAATCGTGGATGCGGGGTCAAAGATTGAATTCGAAGGACGCGACCTGCTTGCCATGGGGCCGACCGAGCGGCGCGGCCTGTGCGGCAAGGAAATCTCCATGATTTTCCAGGAGCCGATGAGTTCCCTGAACCCTGTGCTGACCATCGGTTTCCAGATTGGCGAGGTGTTGCGCCTGCATATGGGCATGGATGGGAAACGGGCGCGGGCCAGGGCGATTACCTTGCTTGACGAAGTCGGATTGCCGGACCCGGAAAGCAGGATAGACGCTTACCCGAGCCAGTTGTCCGGCGGCCAGCAACAGCGCGTGATGATCGCCATGGCTATTGCTTGCGAACCGAAATTGCTGATTGCGGACGAACCGACGACCGCCTTGGACGTGACGATTCAGAAGCAGATTGTCGATTTGATTGGCGCTTTGCGCAGGAAACATCCTATGTCGGTGCTTTTCATCACCCATGATCTTGCACTGGTTGGCGAAATTGCCGACCAGGTGATCGTCATGCGTCATGGCGAAGTGCGCGAAAGCGGTGCCGCGCAGTCGGTTTTCCGCAATCCTCAGGATCCCTACACCAGGGCGCTGCTGCATTGCCGCCCCTCCCTCGATTCACGCCCGCGACGCTTGCCGGTCATCGACGATTATCTTGCCGACGCAGGCGAAGCCACAATCGTGAAGGATCAGCGAATACGCGGTTGGAACGATAGCGCAGACATCGTGCTGGATGTGCGTAATCTCGGCAAAAGCTTTTATCGTCGCAGTGGGTGGTTCGGGCGCAAGGAATTTCGAGCAGTCGACGGCGTATCGTTCCAGCTTGCGCGCGGCAAGACGCTCGGCGTGGTCGGCGAATCCGGTTCGGGGAAGACCACGGTCGGCCTCACCTTGCTGCGTTTGCATCAAGCTACTGCGGGACAGGCTTTTTTTGAAGGCAAAGACATTATCGCGATGCGTGAAGGCGAATTCAAGGCATACAAGCGGCGCATCCAGATCATTTTTCAGAACCCCTATGCCTCCTTGAATCCACGATTTACCGTCGGCCAGATATTGCTGGAGCCGATGCGTATTCATCGAATCGGCGCGGAAGACAGTGAGCGCACGGATATGGCCATGCGCCTGTTGCACAGGGTCGGCCTGCCCGCGGCGGCATTGGGGCGTTATCCGCATGAGTTCTCGGGTGGCCAGCGACAGCGGATTGCAATAGCGCGCTGTTTGACGATGAAGCCGGAAATCCTGGTCTGCGATGAATCTGTTTCCGCATTGGACGTATCGGTGCAAGCGCAAGTCTTGAACCTGCTGCAGGACTTGCAGGACGAATTCAATTTGTCTTATATCTTCATTTCGCACGACCTTGCCGTCGTCAAATACATTGCGGATCGGGTGATGGTGATGCATCGCGGCAAAGTGGCGGAAATGGCCGATGCCGACGAGCTTTATCGAAATCCCACCCATCCGTATACCAAGGCGCTGTTAAGCGCGATCCCGCGCGGGATCGCAGGCCTATAAAATTATCCTGCACCCGGCGCGTTGGCGATTTGGCCACAAATACTTAATCGGCAGGGAACTGTGCTTCGCATCAGGTGCCCGCCCAAGTTGGCACCACTGCATCCTGCCCCCTTCTTTTTGCAGCATATCGCGTAAATCCTGCGTTCTGTCGCATAGGATTTGTAGCGCATTGCCAAGAGGGTTAGAGTGATGTGCAGGTAAAATGCGTCCCCTTCTCGATGATTGTTCCATTGCGGCCAAACGTTGACTCACTTTGCGGCCGAATTTGATTCGATCAACGACGCGACCAAAGTATGGGATGGTGCGCTGGTTAAACTGCCGCCAAAATGGCAAATTAGAAAAGCAACCAAATGATTTGTTAGTTAATTAATAATTATTGTGCGTGTATTCGCGAGCATGCATCTGTAGATTCCTCAAGTACAAGAGACAAATAAAGAAATTATGAAAAACGATCTCCAGATTGTTAAAGAGTCCACACCTCCCAAGCGGTTCAAACGCTGGGTGCCCCCGCTGGCCGGTTTGCTACTGATAGGCGCGATCGGCGCAACCTACTATGGTCTGCATGCGCGTGCTGTGGCAGGCGCCCCCAAGGCCGAGGTTGGGGATGCGAAAAAACTGCCTGTGCAGGAGCTGGCAAGCAGTGACTTTGCCACGGTCGAGGCGCATGAATTGAGCGTGTTGTTGCCGATATCCGGCGCATTGGCGCCGCTCAGCCAGGCGACGGTCAAATCGAAGGTGATTGCCGACGTTTCCGAAAGCCTGGTTCCGGAAGGCGTCAAAGTCGCCCGCGGGCAGGTTGTCATGCGGCTCGGCACCGGCGATTTGCAGTCCAAGGTCATGGCGCAGCAAGCGACGGAAGACGATGCCAAGGCCAAGCTGGAATTGGCGCTGAAGATGCATGAGACCAACCAGACCCTGCTGCGGCAAAAATTCATTTCGCAAACCGCGTTCGACACGGCAGAAAACAATGTCGATATTGCACGCGCGGCGCTGAAATCTGCGACGGCGCAGTTGGCCATTGCGCGCAATGCGCTCGACGATGCAACCATCCGAGCCCCGATCGACGGCATCATCAGCAAACGCTTTGTGCAACCGGGCGAGAAGGCGTCGCCCGATACGCCGCTGTTTTCGATCGTCGATCTGAAGCAAATGATATTGGAAGCGCAGGTACCGGCCAGCGAAATCCCGCGTATCAAGGAAGGGCAGAGCGTGGTATTCAACGTGGAAGGTTTCGATGGACGCAATTTCCATGGCAAAGTTGCGCGCATCAATCCCGCTGCCGACGCCGGTTCGCGTTCCATGACCGTCTATGTGACGGTCGACAATGCAGACGGCGCGCTACGCGGCGGCATGTTTGCCAATGGCGGCATCACGCTGCAGCAAACCGCAGTTACGCCGCTGGTGCCGATCACCGCATTACGTCAGGAAAACGGCGTCACGACAGTGTTCAAGATTGAGAATAACAAAATCGTCTCGCAGCCGGTCAAGCTGGGCTTGCGCAACGAAGACAGCGGCATGGTTGCTGTCATCTCGGGTCTTTCCGCCGGCGCACAAATCATTATCGTCAAGCAGTTGGACAGCATCAAGCCGGGCATTGCCGTGACACTGCCGCAAAGTGCCAATGACAAAGCAGTCACCAAGCTAACCAATGGCGCACAAAAAGCATAGCCCTGATATTTCATCAGACCAGCCAGAAACTTGAAAAGGGCGCATATGTTTACAGTGGGTTTTGTATGCTGCCGAAAAATTCGATTTACACCGTCGGCCTACGCGAGTGCCGGCACACGAGTTGCAACTGATGTTGCGGCCATTTTGCGTTCCCGCTTCGTGCCAATAGTCCAGCTATTGGCTTGGCGCGGAAACACAAACTGGTCCGCGACTAGTGCGCCGTCATCTCGCATCCCGATGAAATATCAAGGCTAATCATGTGGATCACCAAAGTCAGCATTAATAATCCGGTATTCGCCACCATGGTCATGGTGGCGTTGCTCGTCCTTGGACTGTTTTCCTACCGCGACCTGGGTCTGGAACAGATGCCGGACATTCAATTCCCCGGCGTCTTCATCCAGGTACTGTATCCCGGCGCTTCACCCGAAGCTGTGGAAAACGACCTGACCAAGCCTATCGAGAATGTGGTCAATACCGTCAGCGGCGTGAAGAAAATCATGTCCAGCTCGCGCGAAGGCTCGAGCAATACGGCGGTGCAATTCGAGCTGTCGACCAACATGGACCACGCGTTACAGGAAATCCGTGACAAGATTTCGCAAATCCGTCCCGGCTTTCCCAAGACCGTCAAGGACCCGTATATCGACCGGTTCGATAACGACAACGCCCAGCCGATCACGACGCTTAGCGTGACCGCCTCGGCGCATGACATGCGCGAATTGTCGACCTTGACCGAACAGATCATCGTCAAACGCCTGCAAGGCGTGCCCGGCGTGGGCAAGGTCATCATCGGCGGCACAGTCAGCCGGCAAGTCTTGATCAATCTGAATCCGGCCAAGATGACGGCGCAAAACGTTGGTGTCGATGAAGTGATTCGCGCGATTCAGGAAACCAACCAGGACATGCCGGCCGGTGCCATCAGCAAGGGTGAACTGGAACAACTGGTCAGACTGGAAGGAAAGATCAAGACGCCGCGCGAGTTCGGCAATATTATCGTTGCGCGTCGCGGCACGGCGCCGGTTCTGCTGGAACAGGTTGCCGACGTGGTCGATGGGGAACGCGAAGAAACGTCGATTTCGCGCATCAACGGCGAGCGGGCGATCAATCTTTCTGTGGTGAAGATTCAGGACGCCAACATCGTTGAGGTGGGCGACGGTATCAAGGCGGCTGTAGTGGATTTGCAAAAGCGCTTGCCGAAAGATGTCGAAATCAAGACCGTGTTCGCCAATTCGGACGACGTCAAAAACTCGCTCAACCGGGTCAAGGAAACCATCATCGAAGGCGCGTTGCTGACGGTGCTCATTGTCTTTCTGTTCCTGCATTCCTGGCGCAGTACCATCATCACCGGACTGACGCTACCGATATCCGTGTTGGCAAGTTTCATCGCCATGCGCGTTTGCGGCTTCACACTCAATTTCATGACCCTGATGGCCCTGTCCTTGTGCATAGGCCTGTTGATCGACGATGCGATCGTGGTGCGCGAAAACATCGTGCGGCACTTGGGCATGGGCAAAAGTCATGTCGATGCCGCGCGTGACGGTACGCAGGAGATCGGCCTGGCGGTGATGGCAACAACGTTCGCCATTGTGGCCGTCTTCGTGCCGGTAGCATTCATGAAAGGCATCATCGGACGTTTCTTCCTGCAATTCGGCATCACTGTGACCGTTGCGGTTCTGGTCTCGCTGTTTGTCAGTTTCACGCTTGACCCCATGCTGTCGTCGGTATGGCCCGACCCGACCGAAGGCCGATTCAAAAGCGTGCCCTGGCTTGGCAGCCTCATGGCGCGCATTGAACATGCCATTGAAGCTGCGCACAGGCTCTATGGACGTGTGCTCGAAAGCGCGCTGAAATGGCGTCTGGCCACGTTGGCGATTGCCTTCTGCATATTCATCGGCAGCCTGTTTCTGGTGCCCATGATCGGGACCGAGTTCACACCGGATACCGACCAGGGCTACACGGCATTGCAGTTAAAAACGCCGATTGGTTCCAGTCTCGCCTACACCGATACCAAGATTCGGCAGGTTGAAGATGCGCTAAAGACTTTCCCTGAAATCGAGATCATCAGTTCGACCATCGGCACCGACGAAGGTCGCAACATGGCGCAGCTCAATCTGAAACTGACCAACGTTTCGCAAACGCATCGCCGTTCGCAAAAGGAAGTAGAGAAGAGCATTCGCGAACGGCTACAGCGCATACCAGGCATTCAGTTGTCGGTCGGCTATGACAAGCCCATCTACGTCGCCATACTCGGTCCGGAAGCCGACAAGCTGGGCATGGTCGCGGATCAGGTGATGCAAAAAATCGGCAAGATCAAGGGCGTGACCGACCTGGAAAACAGCCTGATGGCATCGAATCCGGCAATTGTGGTCAAGGTCAATAACCAGCGCGCCAGCGATTTGGGGTTGACCGTGCAGCAGATCGGCGCGGCCTTGCGGCCATTCGTTGGCGGCGACACCACCAGCAACTGGCTGGCGCCGGACGGCCAAAATTATGAAGTCAATGTGCAGTTGCCTAAGTCAGGGCGAGAAAAGGTTGCTGATTTAGCCGATTTGACGGTCGCCAGCAGCCATTTGACGGCCGATGGCAAGCCGGTGATGGTGCCCTTGCGCCAGGTGGTGGAATTCGTTCCCTCATCCAGCCCGCAAGTGATCAAGCGCCAGGATTTGCAGCGCCGCGTTGGCATCTATGCCAACGTTGAAGGCCGTCCGGCCGGCGATGTCGGCAGTGAAGTGCAGGCATTGGTCAAGAAAATCGAACTGCCGCCCGGTTACCGCTTCGACATTGGCGGACAAACGCAAAACATGCAGGAATCCTTCGGCGCTGCGGTTGCCGCTTTGGGCATCGCCGTCATTTTTATCTACCTGGTTCTTGCCTCGCAGTTCGGTAGCTTCCTGCAGCCGATTGCGATCATGCTGTCGCTGCCGCTTTCTCTGATCGGTGTATTTGCCGCCTTGCTTATCACCGGAAGCACCTTGAACATCTTCTCCATCATCGGCTTCATCATGTTGATGGGGCTGGTAACCAAGAATGCCATTCTGCTGGTGGACTTCGCCAATCAGGCGCAACGTCAGGGCATGGGGCAAGGCGAGGCGATCCGGGCGGCGGGTCAGGTGCGCTTGCGGCCGATTCTGATGACCAGCCTGGCGATGATTTTCGGCATGCTGCCCATGGCGATCGGCGTAGGGGAGGGCGGAGAATTCCAGGCGCCGATGGGACGCGCAGTAATGGGGGGCATTATTACTTCGACCCTGTTGACTTTGGTGGTTGTGCCGGTTGCCTACAGTTATCTTGATTCTTGGGGCAAGAGTGCGGCGCGCTTCTTTGGTGCCAAACCGAAGGCGGGACTGGAGGTTGTCAATGCGGCCTCTGCGGCCGGACTGGAATAGCCGACAGGCTTCGATTTACTGCATGCAAGAAAGAAGAGCCGGCGCTACAAAGTGCCGGCTCTTGCTTTTTGGCGTACCAGGGCGACGATGCCCGCTAATCAGTCACGCGTAAGGACTATTCCGCGAGGCGCTTCAGAATGCGACTAACGGCCCCACTTTGCCATTGATGGTCTTGCCTTCAATGACCACGAACACATTGCGCCCAAAGAAGAACGGCAAGCCCCAGTCGAAGCTCGTCTGGTCGCCATTCGGAGCGCCTAGCGGCACATACACCGCGTAGTTCTGTGTTTGCGTACTGCCGAGGGCAGTGTCGACGTCTCCGATGACAAATTGAATCAATTGGCTATTGGAGGCGTCCGATGCTCGCATGGTCGCCGACAAGGTGAGCGGTGACGATGGGCAATAGAATCCGTCGGAACAGGTCGCAATATTGGTCAGGTTTGGAAAATAGAGGCCGTTGGAGCCGCTGTCGATGAAGCTGTTTGGCAATGACGTTCCGTTGAAAACGGTCGTGAAATTACCGACGTTGTCCATTTGAAACACCGAGGCGCTTCCGACCGTATTGTCGCTTTGGGTATTCACTCCGAATGTCATCGTTCCGCTGGTGTTCGCCGCCCCTCCTTGCGCAACCGCCGGCAAACTGATGATGACGCCGTTATTGTCGTGGGCAAACAGCGATATTGGATTCGTGACTTGTTGTGCGAGTGGCGTGGCGGAATCGTTGCAAGTCGACGCCGAGCACATGAAGTAGGTTCCGACCGGATTATCGGAGCAATAGGATCCGCAATCCTGCTGAAAAAGACCGACGCCGATGACACCATTGGAGCCGAAGGTAATCACTGAATTTTCCGCCTTACCCGAGCCGGAGCAGGAACCGGGCACCAGTGGGGCAAAATCCGGATCTCCAATCACTTGCATGTTCAGATTCGACGCAGTTTCCCCGGCAATTTTCAGCGTGACCGTGCGAATCGGGCCCCAAGTATAACCATCAATGAAGGTGGTGCATTCATTGAGGGTATTGCCGGTCGATTGCGCCGACAGGGCTGCGGCCATGGAGGGGTTGAGAACCGTCGAAATAATGCGCAAGCCATTTGAGCCCGTATCGACCAGGATGTGGTCAATCGTCTGGCACAGACCGGGGTTGGAGGGTGCGCAGATCGTCACGCTGACATAAGGTTCGTCAAGGGACGCAACATTGGCCGGATCGGCCCCGCTATCGACGCTGATAGGTGCCACGTTATTGACGGGCGTCGACGATATCAATGAAGCGACGGTCGTATTGACAGTGGCGTCAAATGCGGTCGTATCGGTTTTCGAATCGACTTGGGCGAGCATGTTTCTCGCAGTTGCTGCAGCAGTCGCACCGCTGTAGTCGCTCACGGCGTTCTGCGTGGTGACTTGCCCGGTAAAGTCGAGCGCCACGGCGATTCGGTTATTGACCAATTGGGTATCGATGACACCCTGCGCCGTGTTGTTGGCAAGGGCGCCAGCCATGATCTGCAATGCTGCATTGCCGTAAGTGATGCTGCCGCTATTTAATGCGCCAACCCAGAAATTCAAGCCGGGGGTTTGCGGAGTGCGTCCAAGAACGTTCGCGAAAACTGCCTGGACGAACGAGGTTGGGTTGGTGTTGCCGTACAATTTTTGCGATTCGTTGCTGGTGCCGAAACTGTCAATCAATGCCTTGACCGTCGCGTTGCTGCTGTACACTGCGAGCAGGCCTTGAATGTCAGTTGGCGCGTTCGCAGTTGCCAGCTGCGCTCCAAAATTGGACAAGCCCGTCGGGTCCGCCGGCCGGCCGAAATAGGCAACATACAGTTGCTCGACGACGGTAGCGTATGGGGAGGCCGTTGACTTTTGTGCCTGAGTCAAATGCTTCGCTTGTGCCGCATCGCCCGACAAACCTGAAGATTGCCCGTTTCCGCCGCATGCAGCGAGTGCAGCACAAGAAGCTGCGATCAAGAGTAATGATTTGATAGTACGGTACATGCGGTTCCTCGGCTGTAGGTTCGAAGGCGGTTTCAAAGCTCAGGGTTCAACCAACTGATGGGAGAAACCCGCACCAGTTCGGTCAATGACATAGTATCCACGCGAAAAGTATAGCGCAATGGCGGTTCTGCAATACGTTTCGGTTCCAGGTTTGCCATTTTGGTAGTTAATCTGCCTGTTTCTTTGCGATTGTGTCAAAATAAAAACCATGCATACCGCCTGTGCCCGGTCGTTTGACCTACAGAACGGCCGGCGCTTCCAGCTCGCGACAATGGCTTGCACTTTGTCAATTTCGTACCACGGGAACACAAGCAAATCAGGAAAAGAGAGAGACAATGGTGGAAGACGGTTCGTTGTTCAAGAATCAGGTAATGCTGCTGTCGCAAACCTTTTTCATTAAAGACAATCAGGACGAACTGCTGCTTTGCGCGCATAAATACGATTTCGATATTCTGTTTTTCGACCAGATGAGCGACTTCGTCATGGCGATTCAAGGTGCCGAAGGCGAGAACCTGTTTGTCATTGATCTCGACGTCCTGTACAACATGCAGGACGATCTGCAGCATAGCCGCAAGCAGACGATGTTCCTGAGCGATTTGCTCAAGCGCCTGCCGCCGGAGCATAGCTACGTCTACCTGCAAACTGCCAAGCAGGGTGAGCGCTTCCTGTTGCAACAAAAGCTCGTCGAGAGCAATTGCCTAGCCTATGCGGAAAAGCCGATTGCCAACGATGTGTTGGTCGACAAGCTTTTCACCTTGTTCGCACGACACAAGCGGGGCGAAACCAATACCATTGTCTACCTTGGAGACAAGCCGGCGTTCGATCTGGAGATGTTGGCCGAGCATTCCATCGAGCTGATTTCCCACCAGGAATTGCAAACCCTGCATTTGCGCGTGCGGGAGTTGCAGCCCGACATTGTCGTGATCGACGATGGCCATTACACCAACACCGAGGTGATCGTCAGAGTTTTGCAAAAGAATATCGAAGCCGATCCGAGTCGCGAGATCATCATGCTGCAGGCCGATGTTGACCCGGAATTGACCCGTAGCGCGTTCGAAAGTGGATTCGACGATGTCATGCTCGACATCGACAGTGATGTGCTTACCAGGCAATTGGTCAATCGCATCGATAAAATCAGAGTCAACAAGGACCTGATCAGCCGCGACCGGGCCACTGGCCTGTTGAACAAGGTTGGCTTGCAAAAGCGCGCGCAAGACTTGATCCGTCGCGCAGCGCGCGAACAACGGCCTCTGACCTATGGCATCATCGATATCGACAAATTCAAAACCATCAACGATACCTGGGGCCATTATTTTGGCGATATCGTCATCAAGCGCCTGTCTTTGGTGCTATCGGCACAATTGGGGCAAAAAGACTTGCTGAGCAGATTCGGCGGCGAAGAATTCGTCGTCTTGTTCTGGGACTGCGCGCCGGAACAAGGGCAATTGAAACTCGATGCCATGCGCAAGGCGTTCTGCGACTTGTTGTTCGAGGTCAAACCGGGAGATCACCGCAAGTTTTCTTTCAGCGGTGGTGTGGCGTCCTATCCGGAGTGCAAAACGGAAAACGAATTATTCCTGCACGCCGACGCCATGCTTTATCGTGCCAAGGAAAGCGGGCGGAATCAGATTTGCCGTCAGCAATGAGTGCATGATGTTGAGCTGAATCGGGCAAGTTATCACCCAGTAAGGAGCAATCGCATGCTTGCTCTATGGTTAGCGCGAGCCTATCATCAGCCGACTACGGCGAAGCATGCTTGATAGCGTACAGTGCTCTGTCAGCTTGGTGGAGCAGTTCGCCCGGGTCGATGACGTCCGGCGAAGATGTGGCAGTCCCGACCGAGATGCCTACCATGACCTGCTTGCCGTCGACTAATGCGATTGGGAGTCGGCATGCTTCGGCAAAACGCTGCGCGATGATCAACGCTGCATCCTGTTTGCAATCCCGTGCAACGACGGCAAACTCATCGCCACCCAGGCGTGCCAGCATGTCTCCCTGGCGCAGCGTCTGGGCCAGCCTTCGCGCAACTTCGCATAGCACCTGATCGCCGGCTGCATGGCCGAAGCGATCATTGATTTGCTTGAATCCATCGAGGTCCATGCAGAACAGGCTGTATGGATTGCCCGAGCGAACGGCATGCGCCATTTCGGCAGCGCTGATCAGCTCGAATTGGGCGCGATTGGGCACGCCGGTCAGGTAATCGGTCAGCGCGAGCTTTTGCAAGGCGCTCGCCCGCTTGCGACTCTGCAACGCCGTCATCACCAGGGTTGCATAATCGTTCAGACACGCGCGCATTACATCGTTCAACTCGCGCGGCTTGGTGTCGATAACTGCAAGGGTACCCAATGCGTGGCCACTTTCGTCGAGCAGCGGTGCGCCTGCGTAAAAGCGCAGGTGCGGGGCGTTGACGACCAGCGCATTTTGGGCAAAACGTGCGTCTTGCCTCAGGTCTTTTACAACGAGGGGTTCAGTGGGCGACATGATGGCGTGCGCACAGAACGCAATTTTGCGGTCCAGTTGCGGTACCGACAGGCCGAATTTGGACTTGAACCACAGCCGGTCGCTGTCCATCAATGCAACAAGGGCAATCGGTGTGGAGAAAGTTTGCGAAGCCAAGCGCGTCAAGGCTTCGAATTCCGGCTCAGGTTCGGTGTCGAGAATCTCGTAGGAGTAGAGAGATTTCAGGCGTTGCGATTCGTTGTGAGGAAACGGGCATTGCAGAGCTGCAATCATAGGACCTCCTACTCGAATGCAATAGTTTGTCTCGCGCCCATGGAGCGAGTGTGAATGGGACGGCAAGGCATTTGTCGGTGCGCCGCATGTTTGATCCATCCACTCACAAGCGGCACAATGCTTTTTGATTCTAGCATAGGCAAGAATATGTCTTGCCTTCCGACGCCTCGCTCGCGTCACAGCTATATTTCGAATTCGCACCTCGCCTGTGTTGCTGCAACGGTGTGCCGCATGCAATATGCTCCTAGGTGCGACTGCTTCGATACAATTGCTATCGTCTCCACTCCTGTTACAGGTTGAAACAGAAAAAGTTCATTGAATGTAGGGGGCGCAATCGGTGGACATCGACGTACACTCAAGTGGTTCCATAAAATATAGATAATTGGACCTTTTTTACTCCGCCATTGCTTGCCACAATGGATGCGAATTGGAGAAAGCTGCCCATGTTGCTCAACAAAGACAATAAGCTGACTGCGTCCTACTATGAGGCCAGCGTTGCCAGGCCTGCTGCCGAGCCGGCGCTGGCGGGAAATATTGACGTCGACGTGTGCGTGGTTGGCGCCGGCTTTGCCGGGCTGTCTGCTGCGCTGGAGCTTGCGCAGCGCGGCTACAGGGTGGCTGTGCTGGAGGCGAAGACAGTCGGCTGGGGTGCTTCCGGGCGCAACGGCGGGCAGGCGCTGGTTGGATTTGCCTCGGACGACGCAGTGGAAGAACAATTGTCGGCTGACGATGCACGGCGTGCCTGGCATATCACGGTCGAGGGTTTGCATTTGCTGCACCAGCGCATGCTGGAACACAAGATCGATTGCGATTTCGTCCCCGGTTATCTCAGCGTGGCAGTCAATGAGCGCAAGGCGCGTGCCTTGGCCGAATGGGTGGCGCATATCGAGCGCGCTTATGATTACAAGATGCAGTCGATCGCGCATGTCGATATCGGGCAATGGATAGCAAGTCCACGATTTCACGCCGGTGCGTTTGACGGTAATTCCGGCCACCTGCATCCGCTTAAATATTGCCTTGGACTGGCGGAGGCGGCCAAGGCGGCCGGCGTGATGATTTTTGAAGAATCGGCGGTGATCGATATCGCGCGCGGCAAAAAACCTGTGGTCAAGACCGCGCACGGTGCCGTGACCTGCAGTTACGTTGTGCTGGCGGGGAACGTCTATCTGGGAGAATTCGGCAAGGCAGTCGCACCCGAACTCCCTTCGCGCATCATGCCGGTAGGTACTTACATTGTTGCCACCGAACCTATGGAGAAGGAGCGCGCCAACGCGCTGATCAAACATCGCGCCGCAGTGTGCGATACCAATTTCGTGCTCGACTATTTCCGCCTTACCGCCGACGATCGCATGCTGTTCGGCGGGCGCGTTAGTTACAGCACGGCTACGCCTCCCAACTTGTCGGAAAGCATGCGTCAGCGCATGCTGACTGTATTCCCGCAATTGAGCGATGTCCGTGTTGAGCATACCTGGGGCGGGTTTGTCGACATCACCATGAATCGTGCGCCCGATTTCGGCCGGCTCGGCAATAATATCTACTATCTGCAAGGCTTTTCCGGACACGGCCTGGTGTTGACCGGCATGGCAGGCAAGCTCGTTGCGGAGGCGATAGCCGGACAGGCTGAGCGTTTCGATTTGATGGCACGGATCAAACATCATCCTTTCCCCGGTGGGGCCATGATGCGCACACCGGCCCTCGTGCTCGGTATGTTGTATTACCAGATCAAGGACGCGTTGCCATGAACCTGGATGCGATTGTTCAATTCGGCCGGTCGAGCGCGGTTGCCGAAGAATATTACCTGCCCGCCGAAAAATTGATTGCGGGGAATCCGAAACAGAAGGTGTGGAAACACTACGCCGACGTCAGCGGAAAGTTCTTTGCCGGGATCTGGCAAAGCGGACCGGGCAAATGGCATGTCTCCTATACCGAGGAAGAATACTGCCAGATCATTTCCGGGCGCAGCCTTATCACGGACACGAGCGGCAAGACAATGGCGGTATCCGCCGGTGCCAGTTTCGTCGTTCCGCGCGGCTTCGTCGGGACCTGGGAAGTGGTCGAGGAAACGCGCAAGACCTACGTGATATACGAAAATTAGTTGCGCATGGTTGAAGCGATGACGCACAGTAGATCGACTGCAATATGCGCCGCAGCCAGCGCGCTGATCTCGCTTTGATCGAACGGCGGCGATACTTCCACTACGTCTGCACCGATCAAGTTGACCGGCCCCATGGCGCGCACGATGGCCAAGGCTTGCGCCGAACTCAGCCCGCCCGCGACTGGCGTGCCGGTGCCGGGCGCGAAAGCGGGATCGAGGCAATCGATGTCAAAGGTGAGGTAGGCCGGGCGCCGGCCGACGATATTCAAAATTCTTTCCGCGGTGGCGGCAGTGCCGTTGGCATGCACCCATTGCGCATCGAGGATGTTGATGCCCATGTAGTCGTCGTTCCAGGTGCGTATGCCGACCTGTACCGATGTGGCCGGGTCGATCAAGCCATCCTTGACTGCCTTGTAGAACATGGTGCCATGGTTCAAGGAATCGGGGTTGTCGTCCGGCCAGGTGTCGCAGTGGGCATCGAAGTGAATCAGCGACAATGGTTTACCGAATTTCTCGGCGTGCGCTTTCAGTAATGGATAGGTGATGAAATGATCGCCACCCAGCGTCAGCATGCGTGCGCCGCTTGCAAGTATCGTGCGCGCATGCTCCATAATGGCGGGCGCGATAGTGAGCGGATTGTGGGCGTCGAACCAGCAGTCGCCGTAATCGATCACGGCCATCTTCTCGAAGGGGTCGAAGCCCCATGGGTAGGGCAGCAATTCGGCCAATTGCACGCTGGCGGCGCGTATTGCGGCCGGCCCGAGTCTCGCCCCAGGGCGGAAGGTCGTTGCCAGGTCGAGCGGGACACCGGAGATTGCCACGTCGACCCCTTGCAGGTCGCGCGTGTACCTGCGGCGCATGAAACTCAACACCCCGGCATAGGTGTTTTCAACACTGCTGCCATAGATTGATTCGCGCCGGATTGCGCCGTCACCCGGTGCGGCTTGAGTACTCATGATGTTTTCCTGTTTCTGATGCCCGAGCGGATCACGTTGGTCAGCAACTTGGCGTAGTAAGCTATTTTTCCGAGCTCAACGTAGGCGTAGCCGATCAGCAAGCCGCGCCGCGGCGTTTGTGCCAGGTAGTAATTCGACAGTGCCTTGACTGCAATGCCCGACTCGGCCGCGAGCCGCGCAAGCGCCGCATCGTCGACATGGTCGGGCAATTCGACCACCAGGTGCAGCCCAGATTCCTCGCCGGAAATGCGTATCTCACTGCCCATGTGCGACACCAGCGTCTTGCGCAGCAGTTCGCGCTTGGCGCCATAGGCCTGGCGTATCTTGCGGATGTGGGTGGCGAAGTGGCCAAGGGAAATGAAATCGGCCAGTGCCGCCTGCACCATCATCTGCCCCGGGCGCTGCAGGTC
Organism: Burkholderiaceae bacterium; assembly: GCA_036561005.1. Taxonomy (GTDB): domain Bacteria; phylum Pseudomonadota; class Gammaproteobacteria; order Burkholderiales; family Burkholderiaceae_D; genus PKWO01. Next base: position 15,264 of record DATBQE010000164.1, read on the forward strand.
GTATAGCGCAGTCTTGAACGGCTCAACCAGAGCCGGCGGCACGACCAGGTAGCCGACCTTGATGCCGGGGTAAAGTATCTTGGAGAACGTTCCCATGTAGACCACGCGCCCGTAGGTGTCGAGCCCTTGCAGGGAAGCCAGCGGACGGCCGGTGTAGCGGAATTCGCTATCGTAATCGTCTTCCAAAATCCAGGCGCGCTTGCCGGCGGCAATATCGAGCAGCTTGCGCCGGCGCGCCAACGTCATGACGACCCCGGTAGGATATTGGTGAGATGGCGTCACGTAAATCAGGCGGGGGTGTGTCGCCATATCCTGTTCTGTCGGCGCAATGCCGTCGGAATCGACCGCCACCGCATGCAATTGCAAATCGCACGATTCGAAGACCCTCCGTGCAGCCCAGTAGCATGGATCTTCCACCCAGGCGATATCGCCGACGTCGGCCAGCATTTGCGCGCACAGGTCAAGCGATTGCTGCGTGCCGGACGTAATCATGACCTGCTCGACGGACACGTTGACCGAGCGCGAAGCACGCAGGTATTCGGCCACCGCGCTGCGTAGCGGCAGATAGCCGCCGGCCTGGCCGTAATCAAGCAGCTCCGGTCGCGCTTCACGCCAAACGCGGTTTTGTATGCGCTGCCAAAGTTTGAGAGGGAACAGCGAAAAATCGGGATCACCGGGCGCAAACGGCTGGATTTCGAAACGGGCTCCGGCTGCATAGGCGGTCAATTGCAGGCCGCGACGCGACAGGCTTGATCCCTCAGTGTTGGTTGCGGTGCTGCGATTGGCCTTGATTTTGCCGGCGACAGGTAAGCCCACGATGGAAGTTTCGGGCAGGGTTTCGGAAATGAAGGTCCCACTCCCAGCCATGGTGGACACATAGCCTTCGGCGGCCAGTTGCTTGAACGCCGCGATGACGGTATTGCGTGCAATGCCCAGTTCGTTGGCTACGCATCGAGTTGATGGGAGCTTGCTGCCGGCGGCAAGTTCTTGTTGCAAAATGGCGGCGCGCGCCGCTTCGTACAGACGACGCTGCTGCGAGAGATGCGGATGGAAATCAGTTTGATCCAGTGTGGAACGCAGGATCTGCGATGCCGACATTAGTGCACCTCCCAATATCTACTGCGCGGCTCCGTGGTCCTATAGGGCGGATTAGTCTGCTTGCAGGCGCACACCGCCATGCCCGCAAACGACATATCGCTCGAAACCCCAGCTTCGCCAGGCTTGGGCCGGGCCACGACAGGCCGTGCCGCGACAGGCCGGTCCACGACAGGCCGTGCCGCGACAGGCCGATCATGATGATTTCTGGAGGTGTCCATTGTAATTTGAAGTGGTGCCATCAACATTATCGAAGTGGAACTATAAGCGTTACCAAAATCGACTTAAGCTCTACGCTGGCTTCATTGGATGGAGCACTGCGTAAATTTATTATATATCCGAAGTGGTGCACTTTTAAACATAATTTTGCACTATTTTGGGTCCACTTTCTGGGCCTGCACTGTTTTAGTTGAGATGGAGCCAGGAATTCCATCAGCGTGCCGTTTCAAATTGTAAATGGGGCTTTCCTGCAACGCTTGATCTGGCACGAGGCTTGCGGCACATGTATGCTGTGGCGGCATAGCGGTCGTTGGCACGCATCATTACATCGATGATTATCGGGGTATCGAGACAAAGGGCATTGGCGAAAACTGGTTAGGGCTGCAAAGCGCACAGGACAAGCGGCAATGGCGGCAAGATCAAAAACATTACTGACTAAGGAGCTTTGGCATGGGACGGAATGGACGGACTGGGCGAGTTGAACGAACGGGGCGAATTGTGCAAATGGTCCGCATTGGGCGCAAAACAAAGCTGGCCTATGCAATTGCTGCAGCGTCGACTGTTTTCGCCGCATCGGCCTGGGCGCAACAGGCGCCTTCGGCAGCGGACAAGGTTGATTCTGCTCCAGCCAAAGGTGCGAAGGCAGCGCCTTCGGATCAGATCGAGACGATCACTGTAACCGCGCAAAAGCGCAGGGAAGATCCGAACAAGGTGGCAGTCAGTATTACGGCTATTCGCGGCGTGGATCTGCAATCCGAACATGTTACCGACATAACCGATCTGACGCGCGTGATCCCCAACATCTCATTTACGGCCGCCAGCGGCAACGGCGGCGCCGGACCAGGCACGGAAAATATTGAAATTCGCGGTATCAGTTCCGCCGCCGGCGCGGCGACCGTCGGCATCTATCTGGACGATGTTTCGATCACGGTCGGCAACGTCTACAGCATGGGCACGGTCGAGCCGAAGTTTTTCGACATCGATCGCGTGGAAGTGCTGCGTGGCCCGCAAGGTACGCTTTATGGCGCCAGCTCCATGGGCGGCACGATCAAGTTCATTGGCAATCAACCGGCGTTCAATGAAAAGACTTTCGAAACCTACTCCGAGGTATCGAACACCAAGGGCGGCAGCATGAATTACACGGCCAACGCCGTGGCCAACATTCCGCTGAAGGACGACGAATTGGCCTTGCGCATCGGCGCGCAGGTCGAACATCAGGGCGGTTATATCTCCCAGGTCGACACCAATGGCAATGAGCTCGCATCCGATATCAACAAACTTGACGACCAGGAGTTGCGCCTGGCGTTGAAATGGAAGCCTACCAAGGACTTGACGATCACTCCCTCGGTCTACTACCAGAGGATCAATGCCAAGGATATCGGCGCGTTCACTTTGGGTTTGCCGGATTACCAGGCGCAAAAGCCCGTGCGCGAGCCGTCCAACGACGTGCTGTTCGTGCCCAGCCTGTCGGTGAACTGGAGCGGTGAAAATTTCGACGTCACATCGGTGACCAGCTACTTCCAGCGCAAGTTCGACCGCATTCAGAACGGTTCGGCGTACAACAGTTACTCGCTTTCCACTTTCCTGACGCCGATATCACAAGGCGGCACCGCCCCGGAAGGATTGCCCGATGCGGTTGCGGCCTTACCATCTGCAGTATTCCTCGACAACCAGGTGCGCCAGTTCTCGCAAGAGTTGCGTATTTCATCGAAAGAATATGACCCCAAGGGATCGCCCTGGACCTGGGTAGGCGGCGTGTATGTGTCGAACCAGCACACCAATATTATCGAAAACGACCCGATCTACGGCGTCAACTCTACCTTCAACGCGTTCGGCGTCAGCGCGGCAGATCCCAATATCTTGCCGGGCGCCTATGCGGGCGATTTCCCGAACGATGATTCCTTCTTCGGCTCGTTCCACTACCTTGAGAAGCAATCGTCGATCTTCGGTGAGGTGAATTACTATTTCACCCCCACCTTGCACGCAACTATCGGCGCGCGTTCGCTGAAAGCGACCAATTCGCTGTCGCAGAATAACGCACTCTATCTGGCCGGTGCAGGCAATAAGAGTAGTGCATCGGTCGATTCGCAGGCGTTTACGCCGAAATATTCGATCACTTGGGAAGTCAATCCAACCAACACCCTGTACGCCAGCGTTGCCAAGGGTTTCCGCCTCGGTGGTGACAATACTTATGTCCCCCCGACTACCTGCGGGCCAGACTTGGCTGATCATGGTCTTACGAGTGCGCCGACCTCATATGGCCCCGATAGCTTATGGAGCTATGAGGTCGGGAACAAATCGCGCTTTTTCGGCAACCGCCTGTCGATCAATGCTGACGTGTTCTACGTGAAATGGAATAATATCCAACAGGACGTCTACCTGCCGACCTGTACCTATACCTATGAGCAAAACGCCGGCGATGCAACGGCGAAAGGATTCGAAGTCGAAATCAAGGCAAAGCCGATGGCCGGCTTGTCGCTGGGCTTGTCGGGCGGTTACGTCAAGGCCACGCTTTCCAATAGCGTCGGATCGGATAACGGCGTGCCTGGCGCGGTAGCCGGTGCAGTGATCGAAGGGGTGCCGAAGTTCAATGCAACGGCGTCGGCACAATACAACTTCAGCCTGGGCGAAAACAGCGCCTTCGTGCTCGGAGACGTTCATTGGGTCGGAAGCAGCCGTGGCAGTCTTGATCCGACGGCAACCGACTATGAGCGGCCGCAGTACTACACGGTCGATTTCACGACTGGTGTAACGGTCGGCAAACTCGACTTCACTGCGTATGTCAAGAATGCGCTGAATAACGACACGATCATTCAGCACCCGCAAGTTGCGTCCATCGTCGAGGGCTATCGTTTGTTCCCGCGCACGATAGGGGTGAGCGTAGCAACCAAGTTCTAGGCTTCGACCGGCAAGTCTCAGTCTCAGTCGCAATCTCAATCGTAAGCCAGTTCGCTCTCACGCGAACTGGCCGATGTATCCCTGCTGCATAAAGCCGGGCTGGTATCTGCCCGGACCCTAGCGCAATTTCCAACGAAGCGCCATTTTTGCATGCAACCGCCTTGCAGCTGGTCGCTGCCGGGCCTCCCCGCGTTCTTGCTCACGTTATCGGATTGCACGCTTTGACGCATCGATAGTCATGCGGGCCTCGCGCAATATGCGAATATGGCAAGCGAGATGTTGCTTCTATGTAATTGTAATTTTGAGAAAGAAAGCGGGCAAGTCCATACATCGAGCAAAAACTGCCTGAAAACCATGGTCGCTGCCGGATAGGTGTGCTATGCTAAATCCATAAATTTCAGTATTGATGGTGCCACTTGCAATCCGCAATTCTTTCGGACTATCTGCTGCAGCACTTCGACCGCCACTCCGCGGTACCGGGCAATCAGCAGTTGTATCGCCTGTTGCGCAAGGCAATATTGACGCGAGTTTTACCGCCCGACGCCCGATTGCCTTCGAGCCGCGAGTTGTCGAGCGAACTGGTGGTTTGCCGCAACACGGTTCTCTACGCCTATCAGCAGTTGCTGGCGGAAGGATTCGTCGAAGGACGTTCCGGCAGCGGCACCTTCGTCATCGATACCACGCCCAGCATGCCGGCCGGGCTCCCCAGGATTGCGCAGGATCGCAAGAGGCCAGTCGTTGAGACACCCACCCTGTCGCGGCGCGGCCATGATTTGGTCGACCATGCAGGGGCTTCGCACCAGCAATGGGGGGCATTTGTTCCCGGCGTTCCCGATGTCACCCTGTTTCCCCACGCGCTATGGAGCCGGCTGCAGAGCAAGGTGTGGCGCAAACCGGCGCCGGAGGTACTCACATATGCCCAGGGCGGCGGCCATATGCCACTGCGCGAGGCGCTGACGGAATACCTGAAAATCGCCCGTTCCGTCGAATGTTTGCCGGAGCAGGTCGTGGTCACGGCCGGGATTCATCAATCGATCGACCTTAGCCTTCGGCTGTTAAGCGATCCGGGCGATCTGGCCTGGGTTGAAGACCCCGGGTATTGGGGCACGCGCAACCTGCTGCGCGCTTCCGGATTGCGAATCCGCCCGATTGCTGTCGATGGCGACGGCATGTGTCCGAGCGACGAGGATATGCGCCATGTGCCGCGCTTTATCTTCGTCACGCCCTCGCACCAATATCCGCTCGGCAGCGTGATGGGCCTGGCGCGCCGCCGCCAGTTGCTCGAATACGCCAAGCAGCACGGCTGCTGGATCGTCGAAGACGACTACGACAGTGAATTTCGCTATAGCGGCAAGCCTCTGCTATCGTTGCAGGGCATGGATAGCGCCAGTCGCGTGCTGTATATGGGGACCTTCAGCAAGACCATGTTCCCCGGCTTGCGTCTGGGATTCATGGTGCTGCCGCTCTCGTTGGTGACGCCGTTTGTCACCGGGGTCAACGAATTGCATCGCGCCGGCAACATTTTGACCCAGGCGGCGCTCGCCGAATTCATTACACAGGGATTTTTTGGATCGCATATCCGGCGCATGCGGAGCATCTACGCCTCGCGCCTGCGCTTGTTGCAGCAGGTTATTAAAGACAGATATGGCGCCGGCGAGATCACCGTTTCGGGTAGCGACGCAGGTTTGCACCTTGTTTTGCAACTGCCGCGATATTGCGACGACAGGCAGATTGCGCGCGAGGCCGAACAAGCGGGTATCGGCGTGCGCCCGCTTTCGCTCTACTACCTCGATCCGGAAAACGCGCCGCGCGGCTTGCTGCTGGGTTACGGTTGCGTGGTCGAGAGCCATATTGCAACAGCATTCGCGACTTTGGCTTCAGTGATTGATCGGCACCTGCAAGCAAGGCCGAACGCTACAAAGAACACCCTGCGTGCCGGTGTTTGTTGAAGTGGTTCCACTTGTATTGGAAAAGTGGAGCTATTAAATATACCAAATCGGGAATAAGCTTTGCCAGGTAGCAAATGTCATAGGATGGTGATGTAAAAACCACAGGCTGCAAGTGGCGTATCGGAATACAATTTAACGAGATAGTTCTGCTCCAAATTGTCGAAAATGTAGTTGGATTAAACCAATCATGCACAAACCGCTCGTTATCGTTCCCTGCTGTGTCAAAGACATCGGTTTCCACCCGTACTTTGCAGTCCAGGTCAAATACGTGGAAGCAGTGCTGACCGGCGCCGGCTGCATGCCGCTGATTCTTCCCTCGCTCGGCGAAGCAGTCGAGTGGGAAACCATTCTCGCTGTTGCCGACGGTGTGATGTTGACCGGTTCTCCATCGAACGTGCACCCGAGCCATTTTGGCCAGGACGTGCACGACACGTCATTGCCGCTCGACCCCAGGCGCGACGCAACGACTCTGCCATTGATACGCGCCGTACTCAAACGCGGCATCCCCTTGCTCGCCATCTGCCGCGGCACGCAGGAAATCAACGTGGCGCTGGGGGGCAGTTTGCATCAAGCAGTGCAGGAAGTGCCGGGCATGCGAGATCATCGCGATGATGCGAACCTGCCGCTCGATGTGCAGTACGGGCCGGCGCACCATGTCCATATTGAACCGGGCGGCATTTTGGCGCAGATACTCGGTGACGTCGACCGGATCATGGTCAATTCCCTGCATGGGCAAGGAGTCGACCGCCCGGCCGAGGGAGTGCGAATCGAAGCACGCGCCGACGACGGATTGATCGAGGCTTTCAGCGTGACCTGGGCCAAGGCGTTCAACCTGGCGTTGCAGTGGCACCCGGAATGGCGCATTGCCGAGAACCCGGAATCGATGAAAATATTCGCCGCCTTCGGCGCAGCCTGTCTGCAATATCAAACGCAAAAACTGGGAGGCGCGCATGGCTAGATTCGAACTGTGGGCGCGGCGCGTCCCCTAGCTCCGCACCGCGACTCATCTCAAACCGATTTTTCATTGCGCACGGCGAAAGCGATGCCGCGCGCCTGCAGTTAAAACAAGAGAGAACAATATGTCCTTCCGCACAAACTTTACATACAGTGACATGGATCTGTGGCTGAACGAAAAGCGGGTCACGGAAATTGAATGCCTGGTACCTGACTTGACCGGCGTGGCGCGCGGCAAGATTCTGCCACGCGGAAAATTCACCGAAGAGCGCGGCATGCGCATGCCTGAAGCGGTACTCGGCATGACCGTGACCGGCAATTACCCGATCGACGATGCCGCCTACGACCGCGCCATTTCGACCACCGACCGCGATATGATTTTGCGCGCCGATCCGAACACCATCACGCTCGTGCCCTGGGCCATCGACCCGACCGCACAAGTGATTCACGACTGTTTTTTCAGCGACGGCACGCTCGTCGATTTTGCGCCGCGCTCGGTATTGCGCCGCGTGCTGCAATTGTATGCCGACAAGGGCTGGGCGCCGGTCGTTGCGCCTGAGCTGGAATTTTATTTGACGGCCAAGAACACCGATCCCGATCTGCCTTTGCGCCCGCCTATCGGCCGTAGCGGCCGTTCCGAAACCAGCCGCCAGATTTACAGTATCGATGCGGTCAATGAGTTCGATCCGTTGTTTGAAGACATCTATGATTACTGCGAACTGATGCAGCTCGATGTCGATACGCTGATTCATGAAATCGGCGCCGGCCAGATGGAAATCAACTTCCTGCATGGCGAGCCGCTGGCCCTGGCCGACAAGGTGTTCTTCTTCAAGCGTACCTTGCGCGAAGCGGCGCTGAAGCATGATATGTATGCGACATTCATGGCCAAACCGATGACGGGCGAGCCGGGTTCGGCCATGCACATCCATCAAAGCGTGGTCGATGCCAAGACCGGCAAGAACATCTTCAGCAACGCCGACGGCACCGCCTCAACCGCCTTCATGCACTACATCGGCGGCTTGCAACGCTATATGCCGGCCGCCATGGCCATTGTTGCACCCTATGTGAACTCGTATCGCCGCATCGTGCGCCACACTGCTGCACCGATCAACGTGCAGTGGGGACGAGACAATCGCACAGTGGGTTTCCGCGTGCCGGAATCCGGTCCGCAAGACCGCCGCGTGGAAAACCGCGTGGTCGGCGCCGATGCCAATCCTTACCTGGCCCTGGCGGTCACGCTGGCTTGCGGTTATCTCGGCATGACCGAACACCTGGAGCCGACGCCGATCACCACGCAAAGCGCGCACAACCTGGACTTCCAGTTGCCGCAAAGCCTGTCGGAAGCGCTGACTGCCTTGCGCCACGAAAAGAATCTGCGCGGCGTGTTGGGTGATCGTTTCGTCGACGTGTATTCCGCGATCAAATACCTTGAACATCAGGAATTCATGACCGTCATCAGCCCCTGGGAGCGCGAGCACTTGCTGCTGCACGTTTAATCGTCCGATGTGAGCAGACAACAGGTGGTTGTCTGCAGCCAGAGCCTTCACGAAATGAATGCGGTCGCCGCCGGGGCGGCGCACTGCGTCGTACAGAATCGAGAGTCGATCATGCAACCAAATACCGCAAATCCATTCGCGCCGGCAGCCATCATTGCACCGGCCGCCACACGCCAGCAGGCGCCCGTCGATACGCGCGCCATCCAGGAACAGGACAGCGCCCACTACCTGCACCCGTTCACCGACTTCAAGTCGCTTGCCGCCATCGGCTCGCGCGTGATCGTCAAGGGTGAGGGCGTCTACATCTGGGACTCGGAGGGCAAGCGCCTGATCGACGGCATGTCGGGCCTGTGGTGCATGAATACCGGCTATGGCCGCACCAGCATCGCCGAAGCTGCCTTCGCCCAGATGCAGCAGCTGCCGTTCTACAACAGCTTCTTCCAGACCACCAACGTGCCCGCCGTCAAGCTGGCCGCAACGTTGGCTGAATTGGCCCCGGCACATATCAACCATGTGTTCTTCACCTGCTCAGGTTCCGAAGGCAACGACACCATCGTGCGCATGGTGCGGCGCTATTGGGATTTGCAGGGCAGCCCCGAGCGCCACGTCATCATCAGCCGCGACAATGCCTATCACGGCAGCACCATGGCAGGCGCTTCCTTGAGCGGTATGACGGCTATGCACGAGCAGGGCGGCTTGCCGATACCGGGCATCGTGCACATCGGCCAGCCTTACTACCTGGAAAACGGCAAGGGCATGACGCCCGACGAATTCGGCGTGGAAGCGGCATCGTGGCTGGAAAAGAAAATCCTCGAAATCGGCGCCGACAAGGTGGCCGCATTCATCGGCGAACCGGTGCAGGGCGCCGGCGGCGTCATCATTCCACCCGCCACCTACTGGCCGGAAATCCAGCGCATCTGCGACAAGTACGGCATCCTGCTGATCGCCGACGAAGTGATCTGCGGTTTTGGCCGGACCGGCCATTGGTTTGGCTCCGACTATTTCGGCATCAAGCCCGATCTGATGACCTTCGCCAAGGGTGTGACCTCCGGCTACATCCCATTGGGCGGCGTGCTGGTTGGCGATCGCGTGGCCGACGTATTGATTGAAAAGGGTGGCGACTTCAACCACGGCTTCACCTATTCCGGCCACCCGGTGGCCTGCGCTGCTGCGCTGGAAAACATCCGCATCCTGCGTGCCGAAAAGTTGGTCGAGAAAGTGCGTGACGACACCGGTCCGTATCTGAAACAGCAATTCGAAAAACTCGCCGACCATCCCCTGGTCGGCATGGCCGAGACGGTCGGATTCATGGCCGGCCTGGTACTGGTCAAGAAGAAGGCCGCAAATGTCCACGATTGCGAATTCTTCCCTGATGAACTCGATGTCGGCATGGTGTGCCGCGGGCACATGTTCGGTAACGGCATGATCATGCGCGCCGTGGGCAAGCGCATGATCATTGCGCCGCCGCTGGTCATGACGCGCGACCAGATCGACGAAATGATCGCCCTGATCAGATCCTGCCTTGATGCAACGCTGAAAGACCTGCAAGCGCGCGGCGCGATGTAAGATAACGCGTTAGGTTAATTGGCTTACTAAGCGACGGGGGAAGTTGGTGGAGAGACGACGAAAGATGCCGC
>DATBQE010000165.1:0-45790 GCA_036561005.1 Burkholderiaceae bacterium
AAAGGTAGATCGAATCGTAACCCTGGGCGGCCGATACCGGCGAAGGCATGCGTCCGTTAGGCGGGCTGTAGGTTTTCACGTAGGCGTCGATAAAGGCTTTACGCTTGGGCGTGGTCGGATCCTGGATAAACGTTTGCGGCATCTTCGCGCCGTCGCCATTCTTGCCTGCATTGTCGATGAAATTTCCCATCGACAGAGTCCAACTGCCGATCATGGGCACTTTCCATCCGAGCTTTTCCATGCCGTTGGCGATCTGCGCCAATTCGGGACCAATGCCGTAGGTCAGCACCGCCTGCGCACCAGCCTGCTTGGAGCGCAGAAGTTGAGCCGTCATGTCGACGTCTTTGATGTTGTACTTTTCAACTGCGACGGCTTTCAACCCCTTCTTGTCGAGCGCCTTTTCGAGGTCTTCGCGTCCGAGCTGGCCGTAGTTGGTCGAGTCGGCGAGGATGGCGAGCTTGGTAAATTTGTGCTTGACCACCGCTTCATCAACGATCATGGCCGACTGGATGGAGTCGTTGGCCGCGTTGCGGAAGATATAGTTGTCAGGCTGATCGGGGAATTGCACGGTCACTTTGGAACCGGTCGCCACGTTATTGATGACGGGGATTTTGGCTTCTTCATAGAAGCGCTGCGCCGCGAGGGCAACGCCGGTATTGATGAATCCGACCGTGGCAACGACCTGCTCCTTGTTGATCAATTCCTGCGCCACTTGCACGCCACGTTCAGGCTTCGCTTCGTCGTCGCGCTCGATCAATTGAATTTGGCGCCCCAGAATTCCACCCTTGGCGTTAATTTCGGTCACGGCCAGCTTCACGCCGTCACGCATCGAAACGCCCATAGGTGCCGAACCGCCGGTAAATGGTCCGGATACGCCAATCTTGATCGGATCTGCGGCGATAGCAGAAAAGGCCCAGCCCAATGCAATCGCTGCCGTCAGTGCTTTCAGTTTGTTCGACATGTCATCCTCTGTAATTGTAATGTTGGTCAAAGCCCGCGCTAGATTCTTCGCTCAACGCGACGTCGCCGCTTTATATTGCGACGCAACATGTACCCCCTTCCCATGAGAAAGAGCAGCAACATGCATCGTGCGCTGTTGTATATCATGCGCCGCAAAATTGCACGCGTGCTTATCGCGCGCGTCTTGCTGACAATCACTTTATCATAACGAGCAGCAGTGGATATGACAGAATAAATTCACCGCTCTATATAGCGGCGAACGTGTCGATTTTCCGTCAGTTTCGTGTAAGGAAACTCAGTGCAGGTGGAAGCCGTTCAGGCCGAAGAGGCCGATTAGGCCGATGAGGATGAAGTACAAGGCAACAATAAAATTCAGCAGGCGCGGCATCAGCAAAATCAGGATGCCTGCGATCAGGGCCAGCAAGGGGCCGATGGTGATGTGAATATCCATGTGCGGTCTCTCGTCAGGACATCCGGCTCTGCGCAACGCAGGCCTTGGGATGTCGATATATAAAATGAAGCAAGCCGATAGGCCGGATTCTGTTACGGCGAGTCACCCCGCTATGACAGCCATTCCTCTAGGCCGTGAATTGCTTCACGGCTCAAGCTTCCTACCCGCACGCTCCGCGAGCAACCTCAACGCGTGCCTATTTGGAATTGCTCCGGGTGGAGGTTACCGCGTTTCACCGTAACTTAATACGCTCGTCTCTGTGGCCCTATTCCTCGCCTCGCGGCGGACGGCCGTTAACCGTCACCCTGCTCTATGGAGTCCGGACCTTCCTCCCGCCTGCGTCTTGCAACGCCGGCCAGCGGCTGTCTGGCTTGCTTCAGGTGCCATTGTAACGTACATCGATATGGGCAAACCGTTACCGCAGAGCATCTTGACAAAAACTTCTGTCAACTTGTTTCATACAGGTGTTCGACAATGCTGTTTTAGCGCAGTTCATTGTTCTTTTCTGATAGTGTAGCGGATCACAAATCTCGGCCGGCGACGACGCTTGCGCCGGGTCAATAAAAAATGTTTGCGTTCGGAGACGATTCATCAATGACAGAGAAACGAAACGGCGGTCGCATCCTGGTTGATGCGCTGCAAATCCATGGTGCCGATCTGGCGTTCGGCGTGCCCGGTGAAAGCTATCTTGCGGTGCTCGATGCACTGCACGATTCCAGCATCGAATTCATCATCAACCGCCAGGAAGGCGGCGCGGCCTTCATGGCCGAGGCCTATGGCAAGATGACCGGCAAGCCCGGCATCTGCTTTGTCACGCGCGGACCAGGCGCCACCAATGCGGCCATCGGCGTGCATACGGCGTTCCAGGATTCCACGCCGATGATTTTGTTCATCGGCCAGGTCGGCGGCGATTTTGTCGAGCGCGAGGCGTTCCAGGAAATCGACTATCGCCGCATGTTCGGCGAGATGAGCAAGTGGGTCGCGCAGATCGATCGCGCCGAACGTATCCCGGAATATATTGCGCGGGCATTCCAGGTCGCCACCAGCGGGCGTCCCGGCCCGGTCGTGCTGGCTTTGCCGGAAGACATGCTGGTCGATACGGCCGAAGTGGCCGATACGCGAAGCTATCAAGCGGTGCAGGCTGCCCCGTCGCCGGATCAGCTTGCTCAGTTACGCAAAATGCTGGAACAAGCGCGGCGGCCGCTGGTATTGATCGGTGGCGGCGGCTGGAACATGACCGCATGCAACGAGCTTCGCACCTTTGCCGAAATCAACCAATTACCGGTCGCCTGCGCATTCCGTTTTCAGGATCTGCTCGATAACCGCCATCCGAACTACGCCGGCGACGTCGGTATCGGCATCAATCCGAAGCTGGCGGCACGCATCAGGCAAGCCGACTTGGTTCTGGCCATCGGCCCTCGTCTCGGCGAAATGACGACCGGCGGCTATACCCTGCTGGAAGCGCCGCGTCCGCAACAAACTCTGATTCACATCCACAGCGACGCCGAGGAACTGGGACGCGTTTATCAGGCCGATCTGATGATCAACAGCGGCATGCCACAAATCGCGGCAGCACTGGCCGATATGGCGCCAATTGCAGCAAGCGATGCTCGTCGCGCTGCCTTGATCGAGGCGCGCGCCGAGCTCGCGGCATGGCAGGCGGAGCCTGCCGTGTTCAAGGAGGGGAGTGTCGCGCTGAACTTGTGGCAGGTCGTGCAGACGCTGCAGAAGGCCTTGCCCCCGGATACGATCCTCACCAATGGCGCAGGCAATTTCGCAACCTGGGGTCACCGCTTCTGGCACTACGGCGACAAATCGTCTGGTTTACGCACGCAGTTGGCGCCCACTTCGGGCGCCATGGGCTACGGCGTACCGGCCGCGGTCGCCGCGCGCATTATCAGCCAGCACCATGGCAAGCCGAGATCGGTGCTCAATTTTGCCGGCGACGGCGACTTCATGATGAATGGTCAGGAATTGGCCACAGCCATGCAATATAAGGCCGGGGTATTGTTCATTGTGTTCAACAATGGCATGTTCGGCACGATACGCATGCATCAGGAAAAAACCTATCCGGCGCGCGTGTCGGGAACGGATTTGCACAATCCCGATTTTGCCGCGCTGGCGCGGGCGTATGGGGCGCACGGTGAAACGGTTTTGAAGACCGAAGAATTTGCCGCAGCGCTGCAACGTGCACAAGCGCATATTGCAGCCACCGGTTTGCCGGCCTTGATCGAATTACGCTATGACGGCACGCTACTGACGCCGGGCGCGAGCCTTGAGGCGATGCGCAAGGCTGCGCTGGCGTCGCATCAAGCATAAGGAAGGGGGTGCGCTGGCTGCACAGGTAGCCGGCGCATCCCCTGCATCGGTCGCTTATTTAACCTTCTGCAAGATCGAGTGCGTGTAGGCGTCACTTCCGGGACGGAACAACACGTCGCGCATTTTTTCGCGCATGGCATCGAATGCGCGCTCGGCCATGATCCGGTACACGCTGGACCCGGAAACGTGTTCCGTCGGCGCCACGCCGAATTTATTGAGCACTTCCGGTGCGTCGTCCTTGACTTCGAAATGTTCGGGCGGAAGAACGGAAAGATCGAAATGCCAGCCGGGGGGCTGGTCGGGCAAGGCCACGTTGACGGCAAACTTGCAGATCAGGCCGACAAACATGCGATTGTCCTGCTCGGTGCCGCTCTCCGGGTGATTTTTGTCCCCGCGCGTCATGGTGTAGGCGTGCCCGGATCCTGCGATCTGGTAGGCGATGTCCATCGTCGGTTGGCGCGGATCGATCTGGGCTGATGTCGAAATCTGCATCACGTCGCTGGGGAAAATCGCCGAGAATCCTTGCTGCAACCCGACAACGATCTTTTGCTCGCGCTCGGCATCGCTCTTATTGGTGAACCATGGCGCGGCCGCTTCAGCACTCTTGCCCTGAGTGCGGGCAAATTTCGCAAGCAGGCCATCCATGCGTTCAAGCTCGTCCGATGAGGGTCGCGTGAAGCGCAATTGCACTACCGGATTGCCGCTCGCCTCCAGTGTGGCCAACATCTGCTCGACGAATGGCACCAGGCCCGGATCGGCATGCGCGGCCTGCGCGCGGAATTTCTCCGCCGAAGCCAGGTAAAGCTTGTGTACTTCGGCCTTGACGTCGTCGTCAAGCTCACCTTCGGGGTAACGTTTCAAGACAGCGCGTAGTCTGGTGACGGAATGTGTCTTGCGCGCATCCTCAAAAGCGACGCGTGGCAGACCAGCCTTCATTTCCTGCACATGCCTGTGTCCCTGCTTGATGTACTGCAGATATTTCGTTTCGGTCGGGTTTGTTTTGGCGGCCGCATACGCCGTCTCGTCGCTTTCGACATTTCTTACGAACCATAGCGCCGAACCCAGTAACACGCCCACAATCAAGGCGATCAATACCCGCCAACGATGAAATTCTCCCAGTGGGCGGGCCATGAATTTGCCCTTGACGATTTTCCCGGCAACGAATTTCCCTGTTCTGATTTCATTGAACGGGTCGCACGCAAGCAAGGTTTGCGCATCCTTTGCGGCAACCGCCTGCTTGACCAATTCGCGCCGGCGGTTCAACTCTTGCCCTACCGCCTGGGCGCGATTTTGGTCCGCCTCCAGCACGGTTTGCATTTTCGCGCCATCAAAATAGAATAGAAATTTGGTGCCGGCATAGCGTCCCTGGCGATCGCGCTGATGCTCTGCCTTGGAGTCGATGGCCTGGGCAAGGTCATAGTGCTTCAGGTTCGACGTGCCGGCATCGACGAGGGAAAAAGCGTACAGGTACTTGCCCGGTGTAAAAGGCAAACCACGATGCAGCACAATGCGACGGTAGGCGGCCAGCAGGCAGAAGGCAATCGCTGCGATTGCCAACATGTAAGTGACGCTTTCTTCGTTCCCCTGCCAAAATCCATCTTCACTGTCCAACCTGCCGAAGCCGCTAAACCAGTGGCCGAGCACAAACAATCCGAGCACCAGCGCAATGGAAAACATCGCGACCAGGAAGCGCCCATTTTGCTGCGGCATACGAATCACCGGGCGCGCCTCCAGGTCGGAGGTTTTCAGCGAGGCGACGAAGCGCTGACGCATTGCCTCCGGCAACTTGTTGAATTCCAAAATCTGCATTTCCGGCATGACGAGACTACCCCCTTAAAAGTCAAGAAATCAGATCTTCCTGCCGGTGGAATAATTTGAAGTTGCTACTTACCTTGTAGCTATTTGTTTAGGTACGACGCAACATCATAGCGCATGCGGCTTTGTGAAATAAGAGAAAAAACGCGCGACAAACGAATCGACTTCGTTTGCCGGAAGCCGATTTACCCCGGCTGCCAGTTTGCGCCCGCCTCCGGTATCGAAGGTTTCGCAAAAGCGATGCGCCGGCGCCTCCTCCGGACGACCGGACCGCACACTGACGCCATAGCAGCCGCTGCTCTGTTCCGACAGCACGGCAAATGATTTCCCATCGCCGCCCGAAGCAAGGCGATTGGCAAAAATCCCCGAAATCCGTCGCGCCCAGGGCGCATCGGGAAACAGATAGACATCACCGCAAGGGGCGCTCCACTGCGGCGCCACGTCCTCCATCCGATGCGCATCTTCGCGGTAACCGTCGACCAGCATGTGGTACTCGGCTGCATGCGAAATGAAGTCGAACGGATCGATGTAGGGAATCAGTGCATGGTAGAGCGCATCCGGCGCCATGTGCAAATCGGCCACGCTCTCGCCATAGGCGTTGTAATTGAGCACCGTGCCGAGACGCTGCAATGCTTCCGATTGCGGCGCACTCAGACCCTGCTCGGTCGCCATTTCTTGCGCCACACGTTCGAGATTGTCGCCGAACGCTGCGGCGATGGCCCACGGACGAAAGCGCCCCTGCAAATATCGGTCCACCAATATGCTGGTGCACACATCGGAAGACTCATCCCAGTGCAGTTGCAGTGCAGCATGTTCGAACGCGTGCTGCGCCGCATGATGATCAAAATATTGCACCTTGCAACCTGCAGCCAGCAGTGTGCGCAAGGCGGCCACGTTGGTATCGAGCGAAATATCGAGCACACAGACATCGCCTGCCTGTTGCGGCGGCACCCGTTCGAGCAATGCGATATCACGCTTGGCCCCCGTCACCAGCACCGCATCACGCGGCTCGGCCAGGCGCAGCTGATGCAACGCGCACAGGCCATCGGCGTCGCCATTGAAAACGTCATATGAAGCAGGAATCACGGCTCCCGCATCGGACGTCGGTTTGGATAGCGCTTGGGATGGATTCATGTGCCGCGAATTCAAAACAATATTGACTTGCTTCATTGTGCCAGAAATTTGCGGCCGTCCTTGTCGAAAATGTCGCAAACCTGCGTTGGTACATGAAGCCGCACCGCCCCAATCGCGCTATAATTTCTGCCCTATGGCAAAACTCGCGTTCACGCAACAATTACGCCGTTTCATCGCCGTGCCGGAAGTCGACAGCACGGCGGACAATCTGCGTGCTGCGCTGGAAGAGGTATTTGCCGATAACCCGCAATTGCGCGGCTACATACTCGACGAACAAGGGCACTTGCGCCAGCATGTGACCATATTCATCGACGGTCTGCGAATCCGCGACCGCGTGACGCTCAACGAGCCGCTCTCGGCCGCCAGTCAAGTCCACGTGCTGCAAGCCCTGTCAGGAGGTTGATCATGCAACACCAAGCTTTGCTCTCCACACGTAAAGGCCTGTTCGAACTTTCCTGTTCGAACGGTTCATGGAAAATCGATCGAACGCATTTTGTTGGCGATCCGGTGAGCATGACGTTGTTTGATGCGCGCGACGGCGCCACCTATGCCGCGCTCAATCTCGGCCATTTCGGTTGCAAGATGCATCGGCGCGACGCCGGCAGCGACACCTGGACCGAGATTGCCGTGCCGGCCTATCCGGCGCAGCCGGAAGGCAGCAAGGAGGAGATCGAATGGAAGCTGAAGCTGATCTGGAGCCTGGCCTGCGGCGGCGCCGACCAGCCTGGCGTGCTTTGGGCCGGTACCCTTCCTGGCGGATTGTTCCGCTCCAATGACCGCGGCGATAGCTGGGACCTGGCGCGCTCTCTATGGGACATGCCGCAACGCAAAGCCTGGTTCGGCGGCGGTTATGACACACCGGGAATCCATTCGATCTGCGTCGATCCACGCGACAGCAGCCACGTGCTGGTCGGCGTTTCCTGCGGCGGTGCGTGGATCACGCGCGATGGCGGTGCCACCTGGAACGTTCGCACCAAGGGCATGCATGCATCCTATATGCCGCCCGAGCAGGCAGAAGTGTCCGAGACGCAAGACCCGCATCGAATCGTGCAATGCGCCGGGGCGCCCGACGTTTATTGGTGCCAGCACCATAACGGCATCTGGCATTCGAACGATGGCGCCGCCTACTGGCAGCAGCACAAACCTTCCAGCTCCGATACCAGCGATTTCGGCTTTGCCGTGGCAGTCCACCCACGCGAGCCCGACACGGCGTGGTTCGCGCCGGCAGAAGTCGATCAAAAACGCGTGCCGATCAATGCCGCGCTGGCGGTCACGCGCACACGAGACGGCGGCAAGACTTTTGAAGTTCTGCGCAACGGCTTGCCCCAACAACACTGTTACGACCTCGTCTATCGCCATGGTCTGGCGGTCGCCGATGACGGCCAGACGCTGCTGATGGCCTCGACCACCGGCAGTCTGTGGGCATCCGCCAACGCAGGCGACGACTGGCAACAGGTGTCGTCGAACCTGCCGCCGATCTATGCACTGCAATTCGTCTGATATCGGAAAGCTGACTGGATGACGCTGTTTCAACTGATACGCCGCTTCGTTTACCGACACTGGAGAGCCTATATTGCGTCGGCCGGCATGTTGACAGGCATCAGCATCCTCAGCGTATTCATTCCGCGCCGCATTGGCGCAATCATCGACCAGTTGGTCGCCGGCGAATTGTATGGCGGCGCGCTGCTGCTGCAATTGGCGATCCCGATCGGCATGAGCGTCGTGATCTATTTCCTGCGCGTCGGCTGGCGCCTGCAGCTTTTTGCTGCCGCATACCGCTTCGGCATGGAACTGCGCACCAACCTGTATGAACGCATGACACTGCAGGGCGCGGCGTTCTACCAGCAACAACGCACAGGCGACCTGATGGCACTTGCCACCAACGATATCGATGCAATCGAGATGGCCGCCGGCGAAGCAATGCTGGCCGGCTATGACGGCAGCACCACGCTGGTGATCGTGCTTGGCATGATGATCCTGGGCGTCGATTGGCGTCTGGCTCTGGTTGCCCTGTTGCCGTTTCCTTTCATGGCCGTCGCCTTCTGGATTGTTTCGCGCCGGGTCCACGATGCTTGGCGCGATTCGCTCGATCGCTTCAGCAAATTGAACGATCACGTGCAGGAAACGCTGTCGGGTGTGCGTACGCTGCGCGCGCTTGGGCTGGAAGCGCGCAGCGCGCGGCAATTCGCCGAGCTGGCTGAAGATGCTGCCGCGTCGAGCCTGACGGCGCAGCGTTGGGAAGCCGCCTACGAGCCGGCGGTCGGCATCACGCTCACCGCGTCGGCCACCCTGACGCTGGTCCTGGGCGGCTATCTGGTCTGGCAGGGGCAATTGACAATCGGTTCTTTAACCAGCTTCAGCATGTATCTCGGCCAATTGATCTGGCCCATGTTCGCCGCAGGTTGGGTGCTGTCGCTGCTCGAACGCGGCAAGGCAGCGTGGAAGCGCCTGGAGCCGGTGTTGAAGGAACCGCTCGCCATCGACGATCACGGCAGCCTCACTGCCCTGCCCGAGGGCGAACTCAGGATCCTGCAGCTTAGCTATGCCTACCCAGGCCAGCAGACGCCGGCGCTCGATCAAGTCACGGTCGAACTCGCGCCCGGCAAGACGCTGGGGCTGGTCGGTGCCACGGGAGCGGGGAAATCCACCCTCCTTCGCCTGATCCTGCGCCAGAATTCGCCGCAAGGCGGCTCGCTTTTGTGGGGCGGCCATGCACTGGACGAATATCGCCTGGAAACACTACGTGCCGCGATCAGCTGGGTGCCCCAGGAATCGTTTCTGTTCTCGGCCACGATAGCCGACAATATCGCATTGGCCAAGGCCGGCGCCAGCCGGGAAGAAATTGAACATGTCGCGCGTCTGGCCGCCGTGCACGACGACATCATGCGCCTGCCCAAGGCTTATGACACACTGGTCGGCGAACGCGGTGTCACGCTGTCGGGCGGCCAACGTCAACGCGTGGCGATTGCACGCGCACTGTTGGCCGACAGCCCGTTGCTGCTGCTTGACGACGCGCTATCGGCGGTCGACACCGGCACCGAAGCGCAAATCCTTGGGCACTTGCAGGAACTGCGAGCCAGGCACAAGGAACGCAGTGTGATCATTGTCAGCCATCGCCTGAGCTCGGTAGCCGATGCCGACCATATCGTCGTGCTCAAGCACGGCCGCATTGTAGAAACCGGCGATCATCAGAGCCTGCTGGCGCAAAATGGCTGGTACGCAGCGCAATGGCAATATCAGCAACTGGAAGAAAGTCTCGATGCGCTCTGAAACCTGGCAAGCCGTCTCGCTGTTGCGCCAAGCGGCCAGGCCGGAACGTCATCACCTCGTCAAAGGCGTTGTGTGGTTGATCCTGGCAGCCGGCCTCGAAATGCTCGGCCCGCTGTTCGGCCGTTCGCTAATCGACAATTACCTGTTGCCGCATCACCTGGATCTGCCGCGCATGGCCGGCCTCTTGGGCGGCAGCCTGCTGGCCGGCTGGGCTGCATCCATCTTGCGCTACCAGCAACTGCTGCGACTGGCCGGCCTGGCCATGCGTTCGGTGCGGCGCCTGCGCGAGCAGGTTTATGGCCATGTGCTGCGCCTGCCCATGGCTTTTTTCGACAAGGCCATCACCGGGCAGTTAGTCAGCCGCGTTACGAACGATACGGAAGCCGTCAAGACGCTGTACATCCAGGTGTTGTTCGTCATGCTCGACAGCAGCATTGTCATTGTCGGCGCCATGGTCGCCATGGCTTTGCTCGACTGGCGCCTGATGCTGATCGTCACGACCCTGATCCCCGTCGTGGTGATCATCGTCTGGTTCTACCAGCGCATGAGCGCGCCGGCCGTGGCGCGCTCGCGTGAATTGCGCAGCGACATCAACGCCCAGGTGGCCGAATCGATTGCCGGCATGCCGGTGCTGCAGGCGTCCAACGCCACGCAACGCTTCAACGCGCGCTTCGGTGCAACCAGCCTGGCGCACTACCACGCTCGCCTGGGCGAATTGCGTGCCAATGCCTGGCTGCTGCGTCCGGCACTCGACATGCTGAACATCCTGCTGCTCTCTGCCGTTATCTACAGTTTCGGCTCCGCCCGCGTGAGTGCAGTCGAGGCCGGTGTGCTATACGCCTTCGTCAGCTACATTGGCCGTGTGATCGATCCATTGATTCAGATCACGCTGCAATTCAGCCAGTTGCAGCAATCGGTCATTTCCACGGCAAGGGTCAACAAGCTGCTGCAGGAAACGCAGCCGGAATTGAATAAGCAGGATGCGCGCATCACAGCCGGCGCCGTCGCCATCCGCGATCTGAGCTTCGGCTATGCAGCGGAAAATCCGGTGCTGCACGATATCAACCTGAAGATCCCTGCAGGTAGTTTCTATGGCATTGTCGGCCACACCGGGAGTGGAAAATCGACGCTGCTATCGCTGCTTTTGCGCTTCTATCATGCGCAAAGCGGTTACATTGAAATCGACGGCTTGCCGCTGGCCAGCATCGGCGACACGGCATTTCGCGAACGCGTCGGACTGGTGCCGCAAGACCCATTCCTGCTCGCGGCAAGCGCACGTGAAAATATCGACATGGGACGCGGTTTGAGCGATACCGAGATTGAAGCTGCCGCGCGCGCCGCCAAGGCGCACGAATTCATCAGCGCGCTGGAGCAAGGCTACGACACACCGCTGGGAGAAGGCGGTGCGCGCCTTTCGACCGGGCAAAAGCAATTGGTCGCCATCGCCCGTGCCCTTGCCGGCCGGCCTTCCATACTGTTCCTCGACGAAGCGACTTCGCACATCGACAGCGAAACCGAGCAAGTGGTGCAAGCCGCCCTGACCGAACTACGCGGCAAGGTCACCATCATTGCGATTGCCCATCGCCTTTCGACCATTCGCGACGCCGACCGCATCGTCGTGCTAAACCATGGTCGTATCACCGAAGCGGGTCGTCACGAGGAATTGATGGACATCGCCGGCGGCATTTATCAGCGCCTGTATTTGTTGCAGCAGTTGAGCGAATAATCGTCACACCGACCAAATGCGCCGGCGAGCAAAATCTGTCTTTGATGCAATGCTTTTCCGGAATAGAATCATGATTTCGGGAAATCTTGCGGAGCGAAGATGACTTCAAGAATGCGGCTTGCCTTGCTTTGCCCTCTGCTCTTCCTCTCCGCATGCAGCCACCTGACCGACCAGGTACGCGATTCCATGAATCTGGCTACCACACTGACCCAGGCTTGCACCCAACCGAACGTACGCAACATCTCCTCACCGGAAAGCATCGCCGACAACCTGCAGTCGCGCGCGCTGGCCGATTTCGGCTTCGCCGACCGTCCGATCAATGTGCCCGACAACTATCGCACCAGCTATAGCGTCCAGTCGGCCCTTACCAGCATCCACGACATCCTGGCGGACATCGAAGAACAGGACAAACCCGGCTTCGCCGATGCGACTGCCGCAGCAGAGAAGTTGCGCGCCGACGTCAGGGCCATCAAAGGCACGCTGCAGTCAGAATTTACAAAATGGAAATCCAACATCAAGTCGACCTGCGGTTCGGGCAACAGCGAAGCGATCGCCTGCTATGTCGATTTTTCCGTTTACGTGCAAACCGCCACGGCCGCAGTGCATGACGATTACGTGACCCTGGATGGCGACGCACAGGATCTCGCGAGGAAGCTCAAAGCCGATATAGCCAAGGTAAAGAGCCTCGATCAATCGATCAAGGATGCGCTCACGCAAGACGCGACGCGCCTTACACGCTATGTCGCCATCATGCTTGTGTTGCTTGACGACATTGCCCAGCATGAAAGCATACGCGAGTGCAGCCAGTGCAAACTCATCTTTGCGGACGTTGAGGAGTCCGGAAAGCAATACCTGGCTTACGAAGTCGCCAATATCACCATGAATCAACTCGATCACATTGCGCGTACGGCGGAATCCAAGCTCGACGAGATCGATCAAAAATCCTGGTTCATCCTCTCAGCCGGCGATTTCCTCTACAGCAAGGCAATCGCAGACAAGGTCAGCGCGACCATCATCGATGCCCTGCCCAAGAAAACCATGGTTGTCGGCGTCGACCATACGGCAAATATGTTTGCCGGCAATAGTTTCGTCGATGGACGTTATCTGCAGGAGGCCATCACTGCCTATTCCTGCAGACGCATCACCGCCGACATGTCGGGCAGCGATCCCAATGCCGTGCGCACCGAAACGTTACTCTACCCGGTCTATGCCGGCTTGATATGCGGCTTCGGCGAGCGGGACGGCAAGGGCAGGCCGACCAATCTGTGCGACAGCGTCACGAATCATGTAGCGACGGCGCAACCACCATTCATATTGACCGGCGCCGCGCCGAATGCCGTCCACCAGCCGCAAAATCTGACCGATTTACTCGTCATGGTGGATGTCAAAGCAAATCAGCAGGTCCGCGCTGCCGGCAAACCGCCCGAGGCGCAGGTCAACCGAGTGGAAATCAAAAAGATCATCAACGACAGCGTTCACTAGTCGTTTCGGCGACGGAAATGGGAACGCATTGATCACGAAACAAACCGGCAAGCGGGAGAATAAGTGGACACCCTATTCGATCAAGCGCAAATTCAAACCCTCGTCAATCGCTTTGCCAACAGTTTTGATCTCAAGGACTGGTTGGCGCTGGAAGATTGTCTATGCGACAGCCTGCATACCGACTACTCTGATCTGCGCGGCACGCCACCGGAGATAATCGATAAACAGCGTTTTGTGCAACTGCGGCGCGCCGCGCTCGATGCCTTGGCCACGCAACACTTGATGGGCAATCACGAAATCACCGTTGACGACGATACGGCGCGCGTCACGGTCTCTTGCGTCATTTTCAGGAAAAACGCCGCAGGCGAGCGGCTCAACACACACTGCATCTACTTCTTTAAAGCCAGGCGCGATGACAGCAGATGGAAAATAAGTGCGATCAGGCAAAAAGTGCTGTTGAACGACGGCGATACGTCCATTCACGCGGGCATCGTTCAATAGTAAGGTTGCGCAAATGTATTCAGAGAAATTGAAACCTCAATTTCATGTCTGAATACGGCGAGTATAAATTGTGGCGTCCTTTCATACTTCGTTGCATCGTCAATGAAAGGAACTCACCATGCATGTCACCTGCGAACCGGCAATACTGTACTTCGGCACACCGGTAGTCATCCTCAGCACCATCAATGAAGACGGCACGGCGAACCTGGCACCGATGTCTTCCGTTTTCTGGCTCGGCTGGCGCGCCATGCTCGGTCTCGGCGCCAGCGGCCAGACAGCACAGAATCTGAAACGCAGCCGCGAATGCGTATTGAATCTTCCATCCGCCGCCCAGGTGGACGGCGTCAACAGGCTGGCATTGACTACCGGCGCCTATCCCGTTCCGGAAGTAAAGCACGCGCGCGGATACCGGCACGTCAAAGACAAATTCGCAGCCGCTGACTGGACTGCCGTGCCATCCGAAACGGTTGCCGCGCCGAGAGTGCTGCAGTGCCCGGTACAGATGGAAGCATCCGTCGAAGCCATCCACGGCATTGCGGATGACGACGAGGCCATGCGCGGACGGATACTCACTTTCGAAGTGCGCATCCGGCGCGTGCACATCGAGCAATACCTCTTGGCAGACGGTCAGGAGAATCGCGTCGATCCCGACAAATGGCACCCCCTGATCATGAGCTTCCAGAAGTTCTACGGCCTGCAGGACTCACAATTGCATCCATCCACGCTGGCACAGATTCCGGAGCATATGTATCGCAGCAAGGACGTGGATCGTGCACGCGGGGAGTGGGCAACAATTCAGGAACAGGCCGAGGCACTGAGCTGATATTTGCCATAGCATGATGGGTTCATTCCATCGCCATGGCAAAAACGCGCAGGCGGTGTCCATCGGGATCGAGCGCCACGAAGGTGTAACCGAAATCGAGATCGGTTGGCGCTTGCGCGATTCGCATCCCAAGGCCTTTCCAAACTTCATAATGTGCGTCGACCGTTTGTCTGTCTGCGACCGAGAAACCGAGTTCGCTGCCGCCAACCGGCGTGGCGCCCGGCTCGACAGTGTGTTTCGACCACAGGCCGAGCTTGACCCCGGAGTCGAGCACGAAAAGGGCGAAGCCGGGGGACGATTCGACGGGTTCCTTGTCGAGCAAGCCGGCGTAGAAGGCGGCGGAGGCAGGAGGATTATCGACGTACAGCAGGGTGTAATTCATGTCTTTCATGGCGTGGCTCCAGAGTGATGTCAAGAAACGATTGGATTGTGGTTGCGTTGTGTTTCAACCATGGAGCCATATTAGGTGCTGGGAATGTCAGTTTCTGTCAGCAGCCTCGCCCAGCAGTTTGAGAATGATCTCCTTGATGTGAGGCCATGCCGAAGAAAATGGCGCGATCAAATCAAAGTGCCCCACGCTTTCCAATACCAACAGATGCACGTTGCTCCCGACGGCAAGGGCACGCTCGACATAGGATTGGCTTTGTTCAAGCGGAACGACGGTATCCGGGTTCCCATGCACAATGCGTTGCATTGACGGTGAGGGCAACAACTCGATCGGACTGGTCAGCGCATAGCGTTCGGGAACCTGATCGGGCTTGCCGCCGAGCAGTTCTGCAACGGAGTCGTTGCAGTAACCGGATACGGCACCGAACGCGCGCAGATCCGTGATTCCGGCCAACGACACGACGCCTCGCGGTTCAAATGGCTCACGCCGGCAAAGCGGACCTTGTAGAGGCAAATTCCGGCGCGCTGCGAGCCAAAGCGCGAGGTGTCCTCCCGCCGAATGGCCTACGAATACAACGCGGTTCAAATCGAGCGGAAACCGTTGGGCCAGCACGCGAACGAAATCGGCGCCGGCGGCAACATCGTCAAAGGTCCCGGTCCAGCCGCCGCCTGCATTGCCAATTCGGCGATATTCGATGGTCCAGGTCGCAATGCCGATGGCCGTGAGGGCTGCGCTCGCGTGCGCGGCATGCGCCAGATCATTTTCGCCTTGCCAACAGCCGCCGTGAATCACAACCGCAAGTGGGTGGAGGCGATTGTCCTGCAGCTGATTTTCTGGCAGGCGCAAATCGCCAAAGGCCAGTGCATTGTCGGCGTAAGCAATCCTGATCCCGGCGGGCGGCGGCGGAAGTTGAACAATATCCTTGTAGGTGACCATCAAAATTGGCTGTATCTTTTGATCAGGGTTGCTCTGGAAGTACGTATTCAAATTCGTAGGAATGTTTGCCCTCGGCGATGATAATGCGCATGTTGCCGCTAAGGCCAAGCAATTCACCGCTTCCCGAATCGGGCGCCACGATGATATTCAGATAGGGTGTGCCACGCGTCATCGTGGCATTGTGCTGCAGCACAAAGCTGCCATGGCGCCCGTGCAATGCGCCGGTGACACGTTCGATTGCAACATAGCCTGCCGATCCCTTGGTATCGGTCCCTGCGCTAAGCATTTCGCCCTTGCTCGTCGCTTCCAGGTCGCCGTGAAATTGCTTGTCTATCGACATGCGCGCGAGTTTCGAATCCTCCGCGTTGTTGTAGGGTTGCAGTGGGTTTAATTTGACTTCGAACGGTCCGGTCGCCAGTTTGGTCACAGTGTCACCTTTTTCGTTTGCGTTTATGTTGCGGGAAACCACCTGCGCGCCTGCGTCATGAGCGTTGCCGGCGATCAAGCCGGTTACCAATGCGATACTCAGGATTTTGCCATACTTCATTTGCCCTCCTCACCAAGAGACATTTGCCCGCTGCTGGCCGGCGCTGCGTTAAAATCACAACATCAATGCTGCGTGCACTACTGTATTCCCATTTGACCCTAGCCTATTGAACAAACGCGACATGGCCATCCTGAAGCAAGACCAACCGCGCGGGGTTCTCAAATCAGGCGTTTCGTCCGGAGAAATTGTGCATGCCCGCTATTTGCCGGCACCCGACCTGGCCCCGTTTGTGGAACACTATTGGACCGTCGAATGGGACCTTGCGGAGCCGAAGGTGGTTGAGACCTTGCCGCATCCATCCGTGCACCTGGTACTTGAGCCGGGCTCGGCACAACTTGCCGGCATTCACACTGCACGCTTTTCCCGTTTTCTCGCAGGCCGCAGCCGTGTTTTCGGCGTGAAATTCCGCCCCGGCGGATTTCGCCCATTTATCAAATTCCCGGTCTCTACCTACAGCGAACAGACACTTGCGCTCAAGTCCGTCTTGGGAACGGCTGCCGAAGACTTGGACAAACAGGTACTGATGCATGCCGACCACCATGCGGCAGTCGATGTACTTGAAACGTTTCTGCGCTCCCTTGATCCGGCAGCAGATAGCAACGCAGAGCTATGTGCCCAAATCGTCGGCCGCATTGCGGACAGTCGCGATATCAATAAGGTCGAGATGGTTGCTACGTTTTGCGGTATCGGCATGCGGCGCCTGCAAAGACTGTTCGACGAGTATGTCGGCGTCAGCCCGAAGTGGGTCATACAGCGCTATCGGCTGCACGAAGCTGCCGAGCGTATCGCGCAAGCCATCGAGCCGGACTGGCCGGACATTGCGCTGAATTTAGGCTATGCGGACCAGGCCCACTTTATTCGCGATTTCCGCAAACTTGTCGGCGTAACGCCTGCGGAGTATTTCTTGTCTCTCCCTCAACGCTGAAAACGGAGCGCACCTCGATGTGCCGAACCTGTAATATTGCTCGGATTATGGGCGCTTGCCCGATAACCAAGCTCCGTGCGCGTCATTCCTTTTGGGGCATGCAATGAGAAAACGTGTGTGGCGTATCCATGCCGATCATGCCAATGCCGACTGCGGCCGGGTTGTATGGGCGCCGTTCAAGTCAGTCTGGAATAGCCTCATGTATCTGGCTGCCCTTTCCCTCGCGCCCATCTACTTCTCCTGGAGCGCCATGGCGGTATGCCTCGCATTGAGCTACGTAACGCTGTTGTTTGGCCACTCGCTAGGCATGCACCGGCGCCTGATTCATCAATCCTACGCATGCAGCAAACCACTGGAGCGTTTCCTGGTCTGGCTCGGCGTCCTGGTAGGCATGGCGGGTCCATTCGGCATCCTGCGCATACACGACTTGCGCGACTGGGCACAAAGGGAGCCAACCTGCCACGACTTCTTTGCCCATCGCCGCGGACTGTGGATCGATGCGTTTTGGCAGCTGCACTGCACTTTTGAATTCGAGAATCCACCTCAATTTACTGTCGAACCCGAATTGGCAACCGACCCTTGGTACCGCTTCATGGAACGCACGTGGCCGCTGCACCAGCTTGCATTGGGCGCCTTGTTATATGTTTCTGGCGGCGTAAGCTGGGTGGTCTGGGGCGTTGCCGTACGCGTTGCCGTCAGCGTGACCAGCCATTGGGTGGTCACCTATTTTGCGCACAATCCGGGGCCGGGCCGGTGGCTCGTCAAGGACGCCGCAGTGCAGGCTTCCAATCTCGAATACTGGGCCTTTCTTACCCACGGTGAATGCTGGCATAACAATCACCACGCGTTCCCTGAATCGGCAAGAATGGGACTCGATGATGGGCAGCTTGATACAGGCTGGGAAGTCTTGAGGGTCTTGGCGAAACTCGGCCTGGTGCGCAATATTGGCGTCCCACGCTCGTCAAATCTCTGCGAGGATCTGAGCGCAATAACGTCGCCAAGCTGCCGGAACGAGAAAATGACTCCATGAGATCAACTCAATAAGCGCATCACGGCAGGAATCAGCCAGGGCGCCATCAGCGCAGTCAAGATGCCATTCAAACCCATGCCAAGCCCGGCAAAAGCGCCCATTTCCGGGCTGACCTGGAATGCCCGTGCCGTGCCGATGCCATGCGATGCAACGCCCAGAGCAAAGCCCTGAACTTCGTCCGACGTGATACGGAAGCGCTCAAAGATGAAACGCGCCACGATGGCGCCGAAGATGCCGGTGCTGATGACCAGCACGGCGGTCACGGCCGGCAGCCCGCCCAGCTTTTCCGCCACGGCCATGGCTATTGGCGTGGTAGCGGACTTCGGACCGATGGACACCGCCAATTGGCTGGAACCGCCCATGGCAATCATCGTCGCAACGGCGGAAACAATGGCCGTGACGGATCCGCATACCAGCCCGCAAAACAAGGGAAGAAAGGTGCGGCGCAGGCGCGGCAATTGCCGTACCAGCGGAATTGCCAATGCCACGGTAGCCGGGCCTAGGAGGAAGTGCACAAACTGGGCACCGGAAAAGTAATCGCGGTAAGACATGCCGCTCAGAGCCAGCACCGCACAGACCAGCGCCACGGCGATGGCAACCGGATTGGCAAGCGGTGAATATCTGCTGCGCGCGTAGAGCCAATGGGCGCAGACATAGGCGCACAAGGTCATGGTCAAACCAAGCAGGGGTGAAGCCGAGAGATAGACCCACAGCAAGCCGAAATCGGGCAGCTTATGCATCGTTGCCCTCGCCGGTCGTTTTGCTCTGCCGCGACATCAGGGCACGCGTCACGAGCGATGTCGCGGTGAGCGTGAGAATCGTGCTGATCGCAACCGAGATGATGATCGCCAGCCAATGCCCGTTGAGGCTCGACGCCGATGCGAATATGCCGACGCCGGCCGGCACGAACAGCAGTGACAGGTGGCGCAATAACTCCGTGCCGGTTGCTTCGATTTGTTCCAGCAGTTTGGGCGACACGATCAAGGCGCCAAACAGCAGCAACATGCCGGCGACCGGACCCGGTACTGGCAAGCCGAGCAAGAAAACCAGACCTTCCCCGAGACATTGAAAAACCAGCAAGGTGGCAAACGTGATGAGCATGAATTTCTCCCTATGCACTGCACCGACAGGCCGTTCGGTGTGATACGAATTGGCACGGCGGCGTTCCTATCGGTCGAGAATCCGCCTCCCGCACATGCCAGGACGCACGGATCGATCAAACCTCGTCAGGACTTGGCATATCCCGAGTCACGCTGTCTTGCTTCGCTGTAGTCACGCCACTCCTTCAACAGCGCCGCACGCCGGCGCGGATAGCGCTCCTCGGTGGCGGTCAAATCGGCAATCCGGTCGGCGCGAAAGTGGCGGAAGTCCTTGCGCATCTCGCACCACGCGACGAGCAGGTCAACGTTGTCGAAAAACGCTAGCGCAAACGGCCAGATGACGCGTTTCGATTCCACACCATTGAGATCGCGATAGCTAATGTGGAGTTTGCGCTCATTACGGATAACACGGCGAATCAGAGGCAGGTCGACGGCCGACTTGACGATCGGCCTGCCCGGCCCGATCAGCAAGGTCGAGGCATCGAGCGATTCGCGCAGCTCCGGCGGTAACACGGCGGCAATCTTGGCCAGCGCGTCTCGCGCCACTGCGGCAAAGCGCGCATCGGCGCGTTCCGCAATCCAGCGCGAACCGAGCACCAATGCTTCGATTTCTTCTTCGGTGAACATCAGCGGCGGCAGCATGAAGCCGGGTCGCAACACATAGCCCAGTCCTGCCTCGCCGGCTATATTGGCACCCTGTTCCTGCAAGGTGGCGATGTCGCGATAGAGCGTGCGAAGGCTGATGTCGAGCTCTTCGGCCAACACTGCGCCGCTCACCGGGAAGCGATGGCGACGCAGTATCTGAATCAGATCGAGCAGGCGCTGGCTACGCGACATGAAGCGCCTTTTCAAAAATAACTAAAATTCCCTGATGCGCTGCGCAAGCGACGGACCGGTGACGCCGGGGAAGCTGTCGAACTGGTTCTTCATCAACCTGTCGAGACGGTCCAGACGGTCGCCCGGAGCCGGATGGGTCTTCAGGATCAATGAGAAATTATTGTCTTGTCCGCTTTGCTCCTGCAGGATCTGCAGCACGGAAGGCAAGCCGAATGGGTCATAACCGCCACGGGCCGCAATGACCACACCGACGCGATCGGCCTCATATTCGTCTTCCTGGTCGAGTCCCTTGGTGTAAGTTTCCTTCACCAGATTGACGATGGCAGTCTTCAACTGCGAATTGCCGGTGTTGACGTTGTCGGTAAACAGCGACAGTGCTGCGCCCTTCTTCACCGCCTTCAAATAATGTTTGCGCAACACGTGACCGATTTCATGCCCAAGCACGCCGGCCAGTTCCGATTCGCTGTGCATGCGTTCGAGCAGGCCGCGGGTGACGAAGATATAGCCGCCGGGCGTAGCGAAAGCATTGAAGCCCGGATCGTCGATGACCGCGAACGTCCAGGGCAAATCGGGGCGCTCGGATTGCAAGGCCAACCAATGGCCGAGCGTATTGACGTAACGTTGCACGTGTTCGTCGGCCAGTAGCGGCTTGGCGCCCAGCAGCACGGTGGCAAAGTCTTGCCCGATCTGTATCTCGCGCGGCTCGTCGATGTCGCCCATTTTCGAAAGACTGTCTGCAGTCTTGCCGATATCGATGGTTTTACCACCGATTGACGGCAACTTGAAGCCAAATTGTGCGTGCGCACTGGTGCAGGCAAAAAGAATGGCAATGCCGCCGAGGAAATGCTTGATGGTTCGCATGATTTGATCTCCTTAGCGCGATGAATTATTGCCGTCCGGCAGATACGCGACCTGACTCGTGTTGAGTTTGGCCTTGCGTCCGAAATTCTGTGCCGTGCTCTTGTCGGTGGCAAACTGCTGCATCCGCTGGAACGCCGCCGGATTGGGTTGGGCGTTTCTCAAGTCTTCCTCATTGATGCCGCGCACCGCATTCGTCTCCGTGCCCGAATTGGATTTGCGTCCCAGGCTTGCCAATTGCGTGATGGCGTTGCCGGAATTAGGGGAAGCGCTTGCGCTGCCGCTATCAAAACGCAGACTCATCATGCGCACCCACCCCGTCTGCCCCGATGCCTTGACCTGCGTCCAGGCGCCGCGCCGTTGCAGCACTTCGACTTGCGCCCCGTCCGGCAGCGAAGCGAGCGTGGCAGAATCGGATTGCGAGTCTGCATGCAATTCTGCCGCCTGCTTCACCCTTGCCGTTTCCGCCAGCGCTGCTGTCGGTGCAAGGACCGGGATCAGGCCTGCTGCGAATAACAGGCAAAGCTTTAAATTGGGAGTTTTCATGCTGATATCCTTAAGGCCTGTTGGCGATTAATTTTGGCTCGTACAATTCCACCTCGGCGATCCGTCCCTTCACCGCGAAGGCGCCGCGCAATTCGAATTCGAGGTCTTCTGCACCGGCGCATGCTTCCATCGTTTCGCGGCTGACCAGTACGCGCGCAATGCCTTTGGTGAGCCCTTCCACGCGGCTGGCCAGATTGACCGTGTCGCCGATAGCGGTGTAGTCCAGCTTGCGCCGCGCGCCGATAAAGCCTACCACAGCGGTACCCGTGTGTACACCAATGCCGACGTCGAAATCGGCCATGTCGGAGTCTTCGTCGTGTAGCTCCTGGCGGAATTGCACCAGCGTTTCCTGCATCTCCAGCGCTGCCGCCACCGCCCTTCTGGCATGCGCCGGATCTTCTATCGGCGCGCCCCAGAACGCCATGATGCAATCGCCGATGAACTTGTCGAGCGTGCCGCCGTGACGAAACACCACTTCTACCTGCCGTTCGAAATAGCGGTTGAGCAGTGCCACGACTTTTTGCGGCGGATGCGCTTCCGACAGCGTGGTGAATCCGCGTATGTCGGAAAACAGCACGGTGATTTCACTACTGCGTCCTGACAGGCTTTCCACCGTTTCGCCTTGATCAACAATCTTGCGTACCACGGCGGGGTTCAGAAAACGGCCGAACAAGGCGACTGCCTGTTCGCGCGAGCGCCGCTCGCGCAAATACCCGGCAATCGCGGAAACCAGATACCAGGTCCAGGCAAAGGTCAGCGGCGTGGCGAATGGCAGCATCCACAAATGCACAATCGCCTGATCGGCGGCAAACAGCATCAGGCCTGTCACGGCAAACAGGCACACGCCGATAAACATGGGATTGATGCGCCTGCCAAAAGCAAACGCGAGCGCCACGAACAGCGCTACGCCGAAAGCAAACGGCCACCATGGTGATGTGACGCGCAAAGCGTTGTGGTTGAGCAGGTTGTCGATCGCTGTGGCGACCAGTTCCACACCCGGATAGCTCGCACCGA
This sequence comes from Burkholderiaceae bacterium, assembly GCA_036561005.1. Lineage (GTDB taxonomy): Bacteria > Pseudomonadota > Gammaproteobacteria > Burkholderiales > Burkholderiaceae_D > PKWO01. Next base: position 22,663 of record DATBQE010000165.1, read on the forward strand.
GGGGGGTCAGGTGCTGGTCGAAACTGCTGGTTGCCGACGAGCCGATCAAAATCACCTTGCCCTGAAATTTCTCGCGCAGCGCGCGCAAGGCGCCGTCGTCCATCCCCGGCCGCTGCTCGGTCAGCAAGCGATACACCGCACTGTAAGGGTAACGCGTGCGACCGCTGGCCGGCCATGTCATCAGGAAAGCGTCGCCGGGTGGCAATGCCGTGCCCAGGTCGCTTGCCACACGCGCCGGCAGAGAAGGCAATTCCCAGCCCTGCACCTTGGTGCGCAGGCGGTAATGGCGCAATACGCCGTCGCCATCAATTTCGCTGTTGTCCAGCCCCAAGCGCCACAAATGCGGATCAACCGCGTGCGGCAACAACAAGTTTGCGCTTGCACCCGGCATGCCGCCGCGCGCCATGCCAAACGCGCTCTGCACGTCGCTCAGGGCGGTTGCGCCATCTTGCGAATTTACAGTCAGTGTGGCAGCAAGGTAGGCCGGCGTGGTCTTGATCGCCTCCGACAGGCGCGCATCGCTCTTCGGATGCTTGCGATCGCGTTCGCTGAAGGCAATATCGAACACCACCGCGCGCGGTGCGAATTCGCTGAGGGCATCGAGCAAGTCTGCATGCGTTTCGCGCGGCCATGGCCATAAGCCCGCCATGTCTTCCATTTCCCGCAAGCTCAGGTCGTCGACGTCGATGATAATGACATTTGGATCAGCCTTGAACTCGGCCGCATGATGGCGCATGAACACATCGGTCAGGCGCGACTCGACGGTGTCGAACAAATGCAGGCCGAACAGTTCCCCGGCCAATGCCAGCACGAGCAACAAGCCAAAAAAGGCCTGCCAACGCGAAGTGCGGCGACCGAAGCGCGCCAAACTAGCCAGCATGTTTCTCCCTCGAACGAAATAATGCCGTTGTGAATTGTTAAATCCAAGCATCTTATCCACAAGCATGCCGGTATTGCAATAATTCACAATAAATTTATGACTGGCAATGCTGCATGACAACGTCAGGCCCAGATTGGCCACCTTGGGTGGCATAGTCTGGTAAACTTCGAAGCTTCTTTGACTTTATTGATAGTTTGCCAAGGACATTTTCGGGATATCGGATAACATCAAAACTCCCCCTGCCAGCGACATTCTTTCGCAGGACGTTTGATCAAACCCAACATTCGCGGATCGATTCATGGACCTGAGCAAACATCAACACGCAATGCCCAACCCTGCCATACACGCTTCACCGTATTCCAACATCGACGAAAAACATCAGCACGAGCGCATCATCGGCACGCTGGCCACCGAAGTCAGCCGCACGGTGGAAGAAATCGAGCCGCTCTACGAAGATATCCTTGCTCACATGAAAGACAGGGCCAGCGTGCAGGACTACCTGCCGATCTTCGTCTCACGCCGCGTCAAGGATTTGTTGTCCTAAGCTCAATCTAAAGGGCGTCTTCAAAAATCGTAGCGAGCGGCCTGCGCGGCCCGGCCAGGTCGGGCCGAGAAGCGCAGCCGGTGGAGCAGGGAATGCGCGAAGCATGCTTCGCGCCTGCGGAACGATCGACGCTTGCAAGCGTCGAGCTATCCGACTGTTCGGCGTAGCAGGGAATTCGGACGACATCGTCGTCCACCAGGGTAGCGGTGTCTGCCAACCAGCAGACACTCCTAGCTTCCGCAGGCGCGAGATTGGGGTGCGCAGTAGATTTTTGGCGACGCAAAAAAAACCGCCGGATTTTACAACCAGGCGGTAATTCCATTCTTCAGGAGGTATCAGAATGGACGAGGAGGACTGCATTGTGCCGGTTCGATGTGACCCCAGCATGACAATAGATTGCTCAGTGGAATTATTCCGCCGCCACCAGAGTCAGGTGAGTAATCTCCGAAGGCGCCAATAGCCGCTTCGGCGGCCCCCAATAACCGGTGCCGCGGCTCGTATACACCCACAATTGCTTCAAACGGTTCAGTCCGGCCGTGAACGGTTGTTGCATCGGCACGAACAGATTCCAGGGAAAGAATTGGCCACCGTGTGTATGGCCGGATAATTGCAGATCGAAGCCCGCATCGGCCGCCGCCGTTGCAGATCTCGGTTGATGCGCCAGCAACAGCTTCATGCCAATGTTGCGCGGTGCGCCCTTGATCGCCGCATGCGGGTCGCTGCGTTGTGCTTCGTCGAACTGGTGCGCGCTGAAATCTGTCACGCCGGCGACCAGCATGGTCGCTTCGCTGTGCCTGAGCAACACATGCTCGTTCATCAACACGGTCAGGCCGAGGCGGCGCACTTCGGCCACCCAGGCCGGCGCGTTGGAATAATACTCATGATTGCCCGTCACAAAATACGCGCCATGGCGTGCGCTGAGCTTCGCCAGCGGCGCGGTGTGATCGCGCAATTGCTCCACGCTGCCGTCGACCAGGTCTCCCGTCACAGCCACCAGATCAACCTTAAGGTGATTGACCTTGCTGACAATGGCATCGAGGTAATCGCCCTTGATAGTCGGCCCGACGTGAATGTCGCTGATTTGTGCAATGGTGAAACCAACCAGGCCCAGCGGCAGGCCGGCGATCGGCACTTCAACATGGCGCACGCCGGCCACGCGACGTGCATTAAAGAAGCCCAACACCGTCACGGCCAAGGCAAATAGCGGCACCAGCAGCGCGCTATCACCCGCTGCAGCCGGCGCAACCATGTCGGTCAGAACCACAACCAGCAGGAAAATCTGACGCGCGAGGGTCAATAACAACAGCGACGAAAAAAATCCCATCGCCAGCATGCCAGCCCAGGCAAGCCGGTCCGCCAGCGGCTGTTGCTTGATAACCCGCGACAGCAGCCCTGCCGGCACAAGGAAAAACGACCCGACCAGCCAAATGCCGCCCAGAAACTTGAAGAAAAACGGAAGAGGCAGGGCCGGCAGGATTTGCCAACCGATGTAGGCATGCAACAAGCCCAATATGGTGATAACAATGGCAATGAATAGTCGCGAGGGCATGGGATATCGGATCTTTTTGGTTATTGGAGCTAGATGAGGCGGAAAGGCGCGCCTTCAAGGGCAGAGCGGAGGAATTTGTGCGTTGGGGAAATTGTTCATGAAACAATCTCTTACACAAGAAACAAATTTGCGGTCACCAGCCGCCAGGGGCATTGCGTTAAGCAGACAGGGCAAGGCGAAGTGCCTGCCTGGGCTTCGCGAAACCGGCGTCGGCGCTGCGTAGGGCTTGCAACGCGCCAACTGCTTTCGCGAGACAAAAGCAATCGAGAACCTTTAAGGTCCATGAATACCATGAAAACTTCAATCCTGATCCCGGCTGCGCTTGTTGCAGTCATGATGACTGGCTGCGTCGTTGCGCCGGTGCGCCCTGCCTACGTCGCGCCCGCCTATGTGGCGCCACCCGGCGTCGTCTATGTCGCGCCCACCTATGCGATACCCGCCCCGGGTTACGTCTGGGCCTACCATGCGCACTACGGGTGGGGATGGCACCATCCGCAATACGGCTGGCATCGCGGCTGGCAATAGGCGAATTGGCGGCATTGGCGAACGGCGTTCGCTGGGAGAGGCACCGGCTCTCCCAGCGATGCCGCTTCGCGCCTCGGCCTCTGCCGGCACCTTTCGATCAGGCAGAGGCACCCAGCCCTGGCCGGTTCAAGCAGCGGCCTGCCTGCGAAGCCATTCGTCGGCAATCTCGCCCATGGTCTTCGTTGCACCATTCTTGATCCAGGCCATGAAGGCCCGATCGAATTTGAAGCCCGGGCCGCATTGGCGAACAAGAAAACGGCGCACATTCTGGGTATTTTTGTAGCCCTGGTTGACCAGGGTTGCGCGTGTGATGACGCCGCCATGCCAATCGAAATCCATCTTGCCTTTCCGTTCGGGCCGCACGCGGCGGGACTGCGGCGCTGGCTTATTGCCCGTCAATTTGTGTCGCGTAATCGCTGCATCGCCTGCCACAGCTGCGGTTTGGATTCTGTATGCATCTTGGTGATTTCGCCTACCGGCTCAAAACCAAATTCGCGCATTTGATTGACACGTTCCATCAATGCACCTTGCCCCGGTGCCTCGATCACGATGTAATCCTTCTTGCACAGGTCGGCCACTTCCTGTTTGGAGAGCTTGTGGTCCATGACGAAACCCCCTGTGTTTGCGCGTTGCCATGCGGATAGCGAAAATTCCAGCCTATGGCAACACCTATCTTGCCACCGAAACGTCGCACTTACAACACCTGAGAGATCGCGGCAATTTAGCATGCCTGGAGAGGGTTTTGACTCAAGCGGCCGAGAAAAATACATGCTGCGAAGACGTGAAGGCGGTGCAGCCCACTCTTGCCCAGTCATGCCAGCCATTACTGGTGACAATCCTGTTTCGACAAGTGCGTATGCGATCGCGTGGTCGGGCGAGCCGCTCATCCCGAGCGGCATCGTCGCCGAAAATCTCGCTGCGAGCCCCAGCAACCGAATGCGGCGCCAAAAGCTCAGCGTCGCCCGCTTGTACGATTCAGGGGCGCAAAGACCCGCTACATCGCCTTGTCGATCTCGATCCAGCCGCGCGCCGATTTCTTCGCGCCGGTCAATTCCGGCGTTGCGCCCAGCGGCGCGGCGACGGTTGCCTTGATGCTCCATTGGGAGGGGCCAAACCAGTTGAAGCCCACGCCTGCTCCGCTCAATGTGGCGCCATTCGTGCCGCTGGTCCAGGTTGTCTGATTGATCGTCACGTGCTCGCTATCGATGAAGGCGATGGCTTGCGCCTGGCCGCTTGCCAGTTGGCCCAGTTCATGGCGCCATTCGACGTTGCCGAGTACGCCGCTGTCGCCAGACAGCACGCCCATGTCGTAGGCGCGCACGGTGTACGCGCCCCCGGCCACCATTTTTTCCGATGCGTCCAGATTTGTGTTGCTCCATTGGCCGGAAAACGCAAAGTAGAGCGCGTTGCTTTGGTCAATGCTTTGCACGCGGTTGATGTTGGCGGTCCATTTCGTAAATGAACCCTGCGTCTTGGCGGTCGACGCATCGGCCAACTGTGCGGCGGCATTATCGAAATTCACACGCCCGTCCGTCAGTCCCAGATTCCAGCTATTGACACCGGACGTATCGCGCCAGTCGCCGATCAGGCTGGCGGTCAGCTCGTCAAGGTGGCGGTCGGTGTGGATACTGGTCGAATCGACGTCGTCTTTCAATTGCTTGTGGTCGTATTCAACCTGACCGTACAGGTTGACGCTACGGCTACGCAAAAACGGCCGCTTAAGCCAAACGTTGGAGACATTTGCCGTGCCATGGCCGCCGAGCGCAGCAAGATTATCGCCGAGTGTGTAATTCAGCGCCGAATACGACGTGCCCAGGCGAGTGCCGAGGCCGCTAAGCAGCACCTCGTAGCCGATACGGCCATAGTTCATGTCGCTGCCCGCTGTCAGCACGTTCAGGCTGAGAACGTCGCCGTGGTGCAAAGGGTCGAAAAAATTGATCCCTCCGCCGAGGCGATCCCTGCCCGTATAGCGGTTGCCGTAATCGTCTGCCGATATATTGCCGATGACGGTCTGCGGCGTGGTAGCTTCAATTTCGAGGTCGGACGTGCCGACGGCCTCGCCCGGCTTGAGCGTGGCCGACGTACCCACGCCCGGCACGTCGGACAACAGCAACAAACTGTGATCCAGCGCATTTTGCTCAATCTGCTGTCCCGCTTGCAGCGGCGACAGGCTGTCCAACAGTAGTCCATCGTCGGAACGGCTGCGATTAGTGAGATTGATCTTGCCATAACGCGCTTCGACAACCGTCAGGCTCACGATGCCGTTGCGTATCGTCTGCGCAGGGATCACGGCGCGCGCCAACGGGAAACCGTGGTCATGGTAATAGGCAGTAATTCGCTCGGCAGCTTCGCCCAGTTGCGCCAGGGTCAAGCTCTTGCCTTCGGCATCAGCCACCAATGCATGCAGTGTGGCGCTGTCAAACTGGGTGTTGCCGGATATCCGGATTTCCTTGACTGGGAATGGCGCCGTCGGTGGCGAGGCGCTGCCGTTGGCCTGCTCGATGGTCAATCCGGTACCGACCGGCGACGCCGACGGCGGCTTGGTCGGCTGGGTTTGCTGCAGGATGGAGCCGGCGTTGGGCAATTGAGGCGGCTCGGCCGCCTGTGCAAATGCCGCAAACAGGGAGGACAAGGCCACCGCTGGGGCCTTTTTGTAGACGCTTCGTTTCATTGGCAGTTGCCTCTGTATTGGTGTTGTTTCCGGGCGATCATTCAAATGCGGCACCGATTCTTATTGACCCACATTGACCAGGTTGTCAGGCAGGCGCACGCCACCATCGACGACATGCAATTGCAGCCCCGGCTCAAGATCGCTGTTGGTATTTACCTGCACGCCATTGGCACACGTCGCCGGCGGCGCGCCTGGCGATGCACACGGATCCGTGCTTGCCTGAACCGCGAGCAGTATCTGGCTCGGCAAGGACGCTGGTGCGGGCGTTGGCGTTGGCGTCGGCGTTGGCGTCGGCGTTGGCGTTGGCGTTGGCGTTGGCGTTGGCGTTGGTGTCGGTGTTGGCGGCGGCGTTGGCGTTGGCGTTGGCGTTGGTGTTGGCGTCGGTGTTGGCGTCGGCGTCGGCGTCGGCGTCGGCGTCGGTGTCGGCGTCGGCGTCGGCGTCGGTGTTGGCGTTGGCGTCGGCGTCGGCGTCGGCGTCGGCGTCGGTGCAGGTGTAATGCTGCCGGCAACTGAAGCAATCACCGGCTGGGTCAGGTTGTAATCGCTCGCCAAGCTTCCAGAGGAACTGCTGGAAATGGTGACCGACGTCACCCCGGTTGCAGAAATCGTCGTTGCTGCCGTCGTCGCGGTGTCGTAGTTCAAGCTGATGCCGGCGGTGTTCAATGCCAGCGTATCGCCCGTGATCGCGCCGCCGGTGATGCTGCCGCTTACCGTTGCGCCAGTGGCGACCGGGGTGCCGTCATAGACCTTGGTCAGCGTACCCCCGATCGCGGCGGTCGCGCTGAGCGATTCGGGCGTGATGTGCGCAATGCCGGCGCCGGTCGCAGCAGTCGTGCTAGACAACGAATAGTCGCCCATCACGGAATTGTCCGTTCCGTTTCCAGTGATCGAAGCGAGCGACACCCCGGACTGGGTAATCGCCGTTGCCGACAATACATGCGACGAGTTGAATACAGGCGTGGCGGAACTGCTTGCAGTGGCGCTGTCACCGGCGACGAGGCCGGTGAAACCATAGGTTGGCGCGAATCCGCCCGGCGCTGCCGTCGTGCCGTCATAAGTCTTGGTAACGCCGCTCGTATTGGACAGGGTAATTGTCACGGGTGCCGGAGTGATGGTCGCCGCCACGCTCGCGCTACTGCTGCCAAGCGTATAGTCACTACCCAACGAACCTTTGCTGCCCGTGACGCTGCTGACACTGAGGCCAGACACCGTCACGCTGGTGGCACTGGCAACGTGTGCATTGTCGTAGGCCACGCCGGTGTTGCTCAGACTGGCGTTCGTGTCCCCCGATATCAGGCCAGTGAAGCTGTAGGTCGGCGTGAAACCGGCTGGCCCGTTGGTTGTACCGTCGTAGACCTTGGTCACGCCGGCATTGGTCAAGGTCGGCGTCAGTGTCGCGGCAGTGATGCTGGCAACGCCGCCGCCGGTTGATGCTGTTGCACTGGTCAAGGCGTAGTCGGTCATGACCGAACTATCGCTGCCGTTGCCGGTGATCGAGGCGAGCGACACGCCACTTTGCGTGATCGCATTGGCCGCAGCGACGTGTGCCGAATTGAATACCGGCGTGGCCGAACTACTCACAGTGGCGCCATCACCCGCGACGAGGCCGACAAAGCTGTAGGTCGGACTGAATCCTGCCGGCACTGCAGTTGTACCGTCGTAGGTCTTGGTGACGTTGGCGACATTGGACAAGTTTGCCGTCAACGGGGCGGGTGTCACGCTTGCCGCCACGTTTGCGCTGCTGGAAGACAGCGTATAGTCGGTCGCCTGTGAACTGTTGCTGCCGGCAATGGCACTGATACTGAGGCCCGATACCGTGACGCCTGTGGCGCCGACCACATGGGCGTTGTTGTAGGCCACGGTGGTATCGGTCAAGGTCGCGCCGGTGTCGCCCGAAACCAGGCCGCCGTAGCTGTAAGTCGGGGTGAAACCGGCCGGCGCATTCGTGGTGCCGTCATAAACTTTGGTCACGCCGCTGTTGGTCAGGGTCGGCGTCAGTGTCGCCGGCGTGATGGTGGCGGCCACCTGGGTGATGACCGGCGGCGTCACGCTGTAATCGGTACTTTGGCTACCGTGCGTGGTGGTAGTTATATTGACCGAAAGACTACCGCTGGCAGCGATATCGCTGGCGCTGCTAACGTGGCTGCTGTTGTAGGCCAGCGTGATGCCGCTGGCATCGATTGTCAATGCGTCGCCGGCGATTGCGCCGCTGACGCTGCCGCCGCTCAAGGAGGCACCCGGCGCTGCCGTTGTGCCGTTGTAGGTCTTGGTCAGGGTTCCGCCGATGGTCGGGGCGGTTGCGGTCAACGCCAGCGGTGTGATGCTGGCGATACCGGCGCCGGTCGCGGCGGTGCTGCTGGTCAGACTGTAGTCGCTCAGGACGGAATTATCCGTGCCGTTACCAGTGATGCCGACCAGGGAAATGCCGCCTTGGTTGATGGTCGTCGCCGTCGCAACGTGTGCCGAGTTGAAGACCGGCGTTCCCGAAACGCTCAGGGTTGCACTATCGCCAGCCACCAATCCTGAATAGTTGTAGGTCGGGCTGAAGCCGCCCGGCGCAGCAGTCGTGCCGTCATAAGGCTTGCTGACGCCGCTTGTATTGGAAAGGCTGACAGTCAGCGGTGCGGGCGTAATGGTCGCCGCCACGTTGGCGGTACCGGCAGCGAGCGAATAGTCGCTTGACGCCGAACTGTTGCTGCCGGTGACACCGGTGATAGCCAAACCCGACACCGTCACGCTGGTGGCAGTGGCAGCATGTGCGTTGTCGTATGCCGCGCCGGTGTTGCTAAGGCTGGCAGTAGTGTCGCCCGACACCAAGCCGCTGTAACTAAACGTCGGCGTGAATCCGGACGGCGCATTGGTCGTGCCATCATAGACCTTGGTCACGCCGCTATTGGTCAACGTCGGCGTCAGGGTAGCGGGCGTGATGCCGGCAACGCCGCCGCCGGTAGCGGCTGTGGCGCTAGCCAAAGCGTAGTCGCTCAACACAGAGCCGTCACCGCCGCCGGCGGTAATCGTGGCCAGCGACAATCCGCCTTGGGTGATCGCATTGGCGGAGGCCACGTGGGCCGAGTTGAATACCGGTGTCGCCGAACTGCTCAATGTGGCGCTGTCGGTTCCAACCAGGCCGACAAAGCTATAAGTCGGACTGAAGCCGCTCGGTGCCGCCGCGGTGCCGTCGTAGGTCTTGGTCACGTTGGTGACGTTCGACAGGCTGACAGTGACAGGTGCCGCCGTGATGCCTGCCGCCACGCTGGCGCTGGTCGTGCTGAGTGCGTAATCGGTTGTTTGCGAGCCATTACTGCCGGTGATGCCGCTAACGGCAAGGCCTGTAACCGTCACGCCGGTGGCGCCGGCAACGTGCGCGCTGTTGTATGCCGCGCCGGTATCAGTCAGGCTTGCGCCGGTATCGCCCGATACCAGCCCGCCGTAACTATAGGTCGGCGTGAAGCCGGCCGGGGCATTGGTGGTGCTGTCATAAACCTTGGTCACGCCGCTATTGGTCAGGGTCGGCGTCAGCGTTGCCGGCGTAATGGTGGCCGCGACTGAACTGATCGCCGGTGGTGTGAACGAGTAATCGCTCGCCACGCTACCGTGCGTGGAACTGCCGATGTCGACGGCCAGGGTGCCGCTTGCGTCGATGCTGCTGGCACTCGCTACGTGGCTGCTGTTGTAGGCCAAGGTGATGGCGCTCGTATCGAGCGTCAGGGTGTCGCCGCTCAACGCGCCGCTGACACTGCCGCCGCTCAACGTGGCGCCGGTTGCGGCGGTGGTGCCGTTATAGGTCTTGGTCAGCGTGCCGCCTATGGTCGGCGCTGTCGGCGTCAGCGTGATAGGCGAAATCGTCGCTGCCACGCTGGCGCTGCTGGAAGCGAGCGTATAGTCACCGACCGCCGAGCTGTTGCTGCCCACGATGCCGCCAATGGCCAAACCGGATACCGTGACAGAAGTGGCGCTGGCGACGTGCGCGTTGTTGTAGGCGGCCCCGGTGTCGGTCAGGCTGGCGCCGGTGTCGCCCGATGCCAGGCCGCTGAAGCTGTAGGTCGGCGTGAAGCCACCCGGTGCGCTGGTAGTGCCGTCATAGGTCTTGGTCACGCCGCTGTTGGTGAGCGTAGGCGTCAGCGTGGCCGCCGTGACGCTTGCCGCCACGCTCGCACTGCTTGTTGTGAGCGAGTAGTCGGTCGCCTGCGAACTGTTGCTGCCGGTGATACCGCTAATGGCGAGGCCCGACACGGTTATGCCGGTGGCGCCGGCGACGTGCGCGCTGTTGTATGCCGCGCCGGTGTCGGTCAGGCTGGCACCGGTATCGCCGGAAATGAATCCACTGAAACTATAGGTCGGCGTAAACCCGGCCGGCGCATTCGTATTGCCGTTATAGGTCTTGGTCACGCCGCTATTGGTCAGCGTTGGCGTCAATGACTCCGCCGTGATGGTCGCCGCAACCGAACTGATGGTCGGCGGTGTAAAGCTGTAGTCGGAGCTGAGACTGCCATGCGTCGTGGCATTGATATTGACGCCGAGGCTGCCGCTGGCGCCTATGCTGCTTGCGCTCGCCACATGGCTGCTGTTGTATGCCAGCGTGATGCTGGTCGTATCCAGCGCCAAGGTGTCGCCGGAAAGCGCGCCGCTGACGCTGCCGCCACTCAGCGAGGCACCGGCTGCCGAAGTGGTGCCGTCGTAGGTTTTGGTAACAGTGCCGGCGATGGTCGGCGCTGTTGGCGTCAGCGTGATCGGCGTAATGGCTGCGGCCTTGCCGACACTCGTGGTCGACAGCGAATAGTCCGTCGTTTGGGAGCTGTTGGTCCCGGTGATGCCGCTGATGGCGAGACCCGAAACCGTCACGCCGGTGGCGCTGGCGACGTGGGCATTGTTGTATGCCGCAGCCGTGTCGGTCAGGCTGGCGCTCGTGTCGCCCGCTGCCAGGCCGCTGAAGCTGTAGGTCGGCGTGAAGCCGCCCGGCGCACTGGTGGTACCGTCATAGGTTTTGGTCACGCCGCTGTTGGTCAGGGTCGGCGTCAATGTGGCTGCGGTAATGCTCGCCGATACAGCGGCACTACTGCCGGAAAGCGTATAGTCGCCGGCCAGCGAACCGTTGCTGCCCGTGATGCCCGTGATGCTCAAGCCTGAGACCGTCAGCGTCGTGGCGCCGACGACGTGCGCGTTGTTATAGGTCGCGCTGGTATTGGTCAAGCTTGCCGCCGTATCACCCGAAACGAAGCCAGTAAAACTATAGGTCGGCGTGAACCCCGCCGGTGCGTTCGTGTTGCCGTTGTAGGTTTTGGTGACGCCGCTATTGGTCAGGGTCGGCGTCAGCGTGACGGGGTTGATGGTCAGCGTTCCACTGGCGTTTGTGATCAGGTAGCCAAATTGATCGGAATAAAAGCCCGAAGGCGTCACCGTATAGCTGCCGGCGTGCTTGCCGGTCCCGCCCATGCTCAAGGTGCCGGAAAGGGTAGGCGACCCAACCGTGGCACCATATGACGTGTAAGTCACGCCATCGCCATTTGTATAGGTTGTCCCGTTGTAGGGTAGCGCGCCGGTCGTTGCGCTTACCGTGAGCGGGGTCATGTAGGTTTGCAGCAGCGGATAAGTGTGCCCGCCATAGATCGACCAGGTTGCGCCGAAATCCCAGCCCGTAAAGGTACTTTGCGTCTGCATCGCTGCCGTGAGTTCGGCAGTGCCGGAGTTGGTGCCGTTGCCGGTCGCCGACGTTTGGCCCGTAGTCGTCTTGTCAAAGAAATTATTGGTGAAAGTCGTCGTGCCGCCATTGGCCGCAACGCTTTTACCGACCAATCCACCAAAGTCGCCACTGCCGCCTACGACACTGCCTGTAGAAAAACTTGTACTGATATTCGAAGTTCCATTGTTGCCGTAGTTGAAGCCAACTAAGCCTCCGACAAAGTCCGTGCCGCTAACATGGCCTGTCGCGTAAGTGTTGCTGATTGTATCCGCGATACTGTTTGTAGTAGGGTTGTTCCCCGCCCATCCCACCAACCCGCCGACATTGGTGCCGCCAGAAACATTGCCGGTGGCGAAGCTGTTGCTGATTGTTCCGCCCCCCGAAAAGCCAGCCAAGCCGCCAACATAATATGTCGTCGAGTCTCCGGTTACAGTCCCGGTGGCGTAACTCCTGGTGATGGTTCCGTAGTTGCCTCCGACCAATCCGCCAATATAACCGCTAATATTACTGCCGCTTTCCGACACATTTGCTGTCGAAAAGCTGTTGCGCACAGTTCCGTAATTTATCCCTACAAGTGCACCGACGCCGACGCCATATGTACTCCCCAGATTCAGGGTTCCGGTCACGCCGACATTACGGATTGTGCCGTTCGAAACCCCAAAGACGCCAGCGGTATTTGTAAAACCACCAGAGCCGTTAACCGAAGAAATATTGATGTTAACGGTATGCCCCAAGCCATCAAAAACACTGCCGGCCGCAAAAGCGCTAACGGGCGTCGTATCTGCAGTCGCGATATTTGCACCCAGCGCGTAGTAGCCGCTTCCACCGACACTTCCCATGCTGTTGACGACGGTATAGCCTTTGCTATTGATAGTAAGAAAGCCGTTGCCTGTATGCACCGTCGTGCCGGCATCCGTAAAGAAGTTGATTTTCCCGGAAAAACCGCTCGGCCCGAAACCCATGTTGACGTTGCCGCTGCCCGGTTCGAGATCCACGCTGGCGTTGTTCTCGGCATTCATCACCGCGTTGATATTGACATCATTGCTGGCAGTGACCGTTAATTTGTGCGTGCTCCACGTCACTGCATCGTTGATGTTGACGTTACCGGCCGTGCCGCTGGCGCCGCTTGCGGAGTTGATTGAGATGTTGCTGCTGTTGAGCAGCGAGCCGAGCGCCGTGCCGGTGATATCACCGCCGCTGGCTTGCACGGTGTAATCCTTGGGGTCGATCAGCCAGGAGCCTGTCAATCCCGCTGGCGCCAAGGTTGTAACCTTGAAGTCGTTGGCCACTTTGACGTTGGCCGCACTGGTTTCAATGAAGCCGCCGTTGCCGCCGTTCGGCGCAGACGCATCGAGCGTGCCGCCGGCGTTGACCGTGCCCGCCGTCATGCCGCCCAGCAGGGTGATCGTGCCCGACTGTTCGTTACCCAAATTTTGTACAGTGCGCGCCTCGATCAAACCGGTATTGTTGACCACCGAAGCCAGCAGCGTGTTGGCGGCGCCAGCGGTCATGACGACCGTGCCGCCGTCGGCGCGAATCAATCCGCCATTTTCTGCCAGGCTGTTCAACACGCTCTGGTCAACCTGCATATGCACGAGATTGTTGCCCGCGAAGGTCAGCTTGACGGCATTGCCGGCGCCGAGCGCGACAGTGCCCAATTGGGCGGTAATCGTGCCCTGGTTGCTCACGTGGTTGCCGAGCAAGGCCACATAGCCACCGTTGGCCGCATTGATGGTGCCCTGGTTGACGATGCTGCCGCTTCCGTTCCCGCTGAACGAGCGTGTATTGCCGTTCAAGCCGGCGTCGCTGATGTCCAGCGTGGAAGCAACCAGGCCGCCGACGTTGACTTGCGCGCCGGCGCCAAACACGATGCCGTTCGGATTGATCAGGAACACCTGACCGTTGGCATCAAGATGGCCAAGAATTTGCGAACCGTTGGTGTCGAAGATACGGTTGACGGCAATGGAACTGGCCGAAGGTTGCAGGAAGTTGACTGTCTCCTGCGGTGCGACATTGAAGGAATTCCAGTTGAGCGAGAGGTTCGGCGTACCTTGCTTGATGGTGGTAGTGGAACCGGATTGCGTGATCGTGCCGGAACCGGAGACAACCTGACCGCCTGTCGGGCCGGCTTGCGCAAACGGCGCAGCAAACGTCACCGCCGTCAGCGACAACGCGGCCGCAACCAGCTTGCGGCGCGCACTCCTGCCTCCGCCCTTGCCTTTGCCGCGCGTGGTTTCTGCAACCGCGACCCAGCCGTTGGTGGCTTCACTCCACACAAGGCGGAATATGTGGTTCATCGAGCCATGGCGCTTCATAATGTGTCCCCTATTTGCTTGTACATCGTTGTATCGGTCCAGACGGCAATGCCGTCCATGTTTGCGGCCGACAATGCCGGCCGCATGAATCTGGGTGTTGCCTACCTTTGATCGCCGCTAGCGCTGCGAACGCTCAGGCCGGCTTGGAGCGAATGACCTGCGCATCGCTACCCGTGCCGTCCTCCCAAAACGAGAGCTTGGAATATTGCTCAAACAAATCCGGCGGCAAAATCGTGCGGCGGACCTGCAGCGCCACCTTGCGCCGCACGCGGTGCAACCCGGAGAGCCCAAGCGCCTGATCGAACTCCGGCGCGTCATATTCGACGTTCTCGAAATCATGCTCGAACCACGGCTCGCCAAGAAATTGATAGATCAGGCGCAGCACCTTGTCCGGCGCCTGGGTCAGTAAATCGTAGTCAACGATCAGCAGCGACTTCGCGTGCTCGCCGAAATACGCTTCTTTCAACGCCGCCCAGGGAAAACCGACCAGCCGGTTGCGCTGCGCCAGCGTATCGACCCGGCTGTAGACGGTATTGCGCTCGATGTCGTCTACGAACAACTTGGTGTTTTCGTAGGGATTGGCGCGATACAGGCGCTCGATGCTATCCATCACCCAGGCGACATTGCGCACGCAGGCAATCATCTTGGCGTCGGGAAAGAGATCGATCACGGCCGGCATCTTGGCGCACCACATGCGGTTTGTGTCGAGAATGACTTCCTTGTCCGCTTGGTCGACGTAATAGCTGTCGAACAGCCCGCCCAGCAAACGGCGGCGTTGTTCATGCGAAATCACCGGGCCGAATTCGCTGCCGGCACTGAACTGGCTGAGCATGGTGGAAAACAAGGTTCCGACCGGGCTGGTCATGCCGGTATGAAAGCGAGGGTTTTGCAACAGGAGCGCGGCCAGCAGCGTGGAACCCGAACGCGGCAAACCCGATATGAAATGAAATTTACGATCCGACAATCCTGCGCTCCCTGTTTATTTTTTGCTTTGCACTATCCTTGTGACGCCTCGGTGCCAAGGCGGACAACGCCGATATTCGAACAAATCGGCGTTATTCCAGCACCAACATCGTTGTCTGAAAGGAAATATTACACGATATCGGTATGGCAACGCTACGCAAAGTCACGCGTTTCTCTTTGCCGACAAAATTTCCCACCGTTCTTCGTCGGGCGCCCATTGTCGTCAAGATTCAGTTGGCCGATACGTCAGCCAAGGTTGGTGCACTACCCGCTATCATCGCCGTAACGGCAACTCCACCCAACCTGTCAAAGTTAACAGGTTCCATGAAGTCGCCGGTGAAGCAATTATGGCTACATTTTTCCAAACGCAATAATTTTGTGTTTCGGGGTATTGCACAAAAGTCATTTTCCTGTTCAACTCCCGCTAGCCCCAAGTAATGGCAATAAACTGCAAGACGCTGCACGATGTACCCCCGCCGCCAAGGCAATCGACAAAAGTTAGGAGACTTCAATGCAAGTTTTTATCGGCACAATAATGAGTTTCGGGTTCAATTTTGCACCCAATAGCTGGGCGCTATGCGCCGGGCAACTCCAGAGCATTTCGCAGAACAACGCCATGTTCGCCCTGCTCGGCACCACCTTTGGCGGCGACGGCGTGCAAACCTTCCAGTTGCCGAATCTGCAGGGGCGTTATCCAATGAGCCAGGGTACAGGCGGCGGGTTGACGACACGCGTGATGGGCGAAGTTTCCGGCAGTGAAAGTGTCAGCATCCAGATCAGCAACATGCCGTCGCACACCCACACCGCGACGTTCACACCGTCAGGTAGCGGCGGCGGCTATAAAGTGTCGACCAATACAGCAGGCAACGTCACCGTTCCCACAGCCACGAACAATGTGCTGGCTGGCTCGCCATCCGGACCAACTTCCGGAGCCATATGGGCTACGTCAAATCCGCCACCGACCATTTCTTTAGGCGGCGGCGGCGGGGGTAGCGGCGGCACGGTAACCAATGCGCTGACAGGCAACAGCATCCCGCTAGATATATTGAATCCGTACTTAGCAGTGAATTTCAGCATTGCGCTATTCGGGATATTCCCCTCGCGCAACTAAACGGCCGAACAAACAGCACACTTTCTTCGCCCCAGGCGACCAACAAGACACAAGGAGATTTCCATGGAAGTATTTCTCGGCAGCATCATGACCTTCGGCTTCAATTTCAATCCAAATGGCTGGCAGCTTTGCAATGGTCAACTGCTTGCAATCCAGCAATACGCGGCAGTATTTTCACTGCTTGGCACTTACTATGGTGGCAATGGCACCTCAAACTTCCAATTACCAAACCTGCAAAGCCGCACGCCGGTCGGTATGGGAACGGGCGCCGGCTTGTCGCCACGCGTAATCGGTCAAATCGCCGGAACGGAGAATGTGTCGATCGGCATCAGCAATCTGCCCTCGCACACGCACATTGCGACCTTTACGCCTTCCGGCGGAGGTAGCGGTTATATGGTTTCCACCAATACGACAGG
Source organism: Burkholderiaceae bacterium (assembly GCA_036561005.1). Taxonomy (GTDB): domain Bacteria; phylum Pseudomonadota; class Gammaproteobacteria; order Burkholderiales; family Burkholderiaceae_D; genus PKWO01. The sequence continues at coordinate 39,317 of DATBQE010000165.1, forward strand.
TAATGTAATCGTGCCGACGGCCACCAATAATGTGTTGGCAGGATCTCCCGGTGGTCCGACGGCAGCCGCTATCTGGGCCACCAACACACCTGCACCAACAATTCCACTGGGCGGTGGCAGCGGCGGTTCCGGCGGCACGGTCACTAACGCGCTGACCGGCAATAATATTCCGGCGCCGATCATGAATCCGTACCTGGTGGTGAATTTCAGTATCGCGCTTGTCGGGATTTTCCCGTCACGCAATTAAGAACAGTCCGCGAAAGTTTCGCGTGAACCGGCCGGCACTCAATGGTGTACGGTCGGTTTTTTGCTCGATTTTTGTTTTCGCAACCTTCACAACCGACAAAACTCGCCAATGCTAGACCGTATCCAAGCTTCTGATTTCAGCCACGCAACGGGTAAAATCTGCACTTTGCATTTGCCGGACGGCGTGGCATTGCCCGTGTTGGTGGACAATGTCTCAGTGAAAGAGCAGTACCGCAATCCCTACGCCAAAGAGGGGACGCGCTTGCCGTTCATTGCCAACCTGATTGCGCAGCAAGCCACGGAGTTCTTGAACGGAACCTGCCACTTCGAATTCGAAGATGGATCGCGCATTGAGAACATCGATGTCTCACGCGTAGCGCCGCTGGGTCGCGATCCGACCTTCGCCTACTACCAGATCATTTTTAACTGATCTGGCCGGCACGGCTTGTTTCTAGAACGCATTCCATATGGGGAATGCGTTCCGGTATCCTGCATATCGCGGCGCACTATCTGGTATTCTGGGCTCCCGGATACCACACCATCCGCTCAGCAGCAATTTGCGTCTCTTCAACCTTGAACCCCAACTCCAGATAGATCCGCTTGGCACCGGGATTGTTGTGCCAAACGACGACCGAAACCGGACATTGGTTGGCGGCCGCCGCCTGCTGCACGCCCTGCAGCACGATTTTGCCGTAGCCAAAGCCACGTGCCGTCGGAATAAAAGCCACATACACCACACGCACTTCGTTAGGGCCGAAATCCACCACCAGCGCGCCCACGTTGTGCTGGGTCTTTTCGATGATGAAATGCATCGCGTTGGGAAAGCCGTCGCCGGCGCCCTGCTCCTGGACCAGATACTGTTGTTCCATCACAGTCTCGATCAGGTCGCGATCACCGTCGATGTATTGCAGATCGGGCCGCGCCGAGCGGTACAGCAGTTCAAGAAATGGGCCGTCGTTGGTGGTTGCCGGACGCAGCGAAATGCCGGACGCCATGTTATTGGAAAGCATGCGTGTCTCTGATCGAATAATGGATTGGATGGGTGCTCGCCCCGCCGTTTTGTCGCCGGCGCAGCACGCCGGAAACTGCTCACGCAATGACGCACAGGGCAAACTTCTTCGTCAGCAAGCTTACATTATTTTGCCGCGTGGCGGCTATGGCGAATCGTTGTCATTGCATCGAACATTGCGGATGCACTGAACTATTTCGTCGCGACCGATTTGCGCCGCTGCAATGCCTTCACAGCGCTTGGGCGCGCGTCAATGGCGGCCGTTCGGTTAAAATGTACGACTATCCAAACAGGCACGCATAGGAATCGCAAATGGAATGCACAGTACGCTGGACCGGCAAATCGGGCATGACCTTCCTGGCAGAAACAGGCTCGGGCCACCTTGTTACGATGGACGGGGCCCCCGAAGGCGGAGGCCGCAACCTTGCGCCGCGTCCCATGGAAGTCGTCCTGGCAGGCACCGGGGGCTGCACCGCCTACGACGTGGTCATGATTCTGCGCAAAAGCGGCCAGGAAATCGACGCCTGCGATGTCAAGCTGACTTCCGAGCGGGCCGAGAAAGACCCGAAGGTCTTCACCAAGATCCACTTCCATTTCACCATCCACGGGCGCAACGTGAAGGTCAACACGGTCGAGCGCGCAATCAAGTTGTCGCACGAAAAGTATTGCTCGGCGTCGATCATGCTGGAAAAAACTGCCGAGATGACGCACTCGTTCGAGATCATCGATGCGGCGCTGAACGAAACTCCAGCGTAGGCGGCAACGCATTTTTTGGCGGTCGACTCGCGCGGGCCAAGATGCGTGTGACGCCGGCGGGCTTTAATTCTCTGCACCGTTAAGCATGGCAGTGCTGCCTTTGTCGGCACTGTGGTTCGATAACGCGTCAATACGCGGCGACCAATGCGCGGCGATATTGTGCAAGGTGCCGTCATTCCTGAGTTGAGTCAATGCATCGGATATGCGCCTGACAACCTCGGGTGTAGCATGCCGCGACAGCACCAGATAATGTTGATCAACACTCAGAATCGTCGGCAATATTTTTAACTTGTCCTGCAAGCCGGCGCGCCGGATCTCCCAGGCCATGCCGGGTTCATGAAACAGGAACACCCGGCCGCGCCCGCGTGCCAGCTTCTGCAGATTGTCGCCCGGCCTCTTCGCGCCGTCGTCAACCTGATGGATGCCCAGTTCGCCGAGCCGTCCGACTAGGCGCGCGCCGTAGGTCAGCAAGATGATGTCCTGAAGTGGCAATTTCTTCAAATCGGGCAATGCGTTGAGCACGAGCGGATCACCCCGCCGTACCGCCGCAACCAGCGAGTCGTCGTACAGCGCTATTGGAGGAATGATCAGTTGCTGCTCGCGCTCCGGCGTGCGCCCCAGCGCGCAGGCAAAGTCGATCCGCCCCACTTCCACCTCCGCGACCAGCCGTTTCTGCGGCACCGGATAAGAATCCCAGACAAATTTCAACCCCGCATCCTTGTGCGCAATTGCCTTCAATATCTCCGGACAAAGCCCGGTTTTGCCGTCCACACCCCATTTCATTTCCGCATCGGCTTCGATGAATGTGTGCAAGACAATGGGGTCAGCCGCCATCGCCTGGAGGCAGGGCAAAAGCAACATAGCGGCAATCTGGCGGATATCGAACCTCATAATGCTTAGTCTACCAAAGTAGCGTGGGCACCCGTGCCCACGCGGTCAACGCCACCTATTCCAACAATATATCTTCCCCATTACCCGCCCAGCTTACTGGATAGGTTCCCGCTCGCACATATTGGTGAAACGTGGAATACGGCCAATCGGCAACCTGTTTCACATACCCGTGTTTCGCCGGGTTGAAATGCAAATAATCCACGTGCTTCGCGAAATCACGGTCGTCGCGAATTTGATGCTCCCAGAATCTCCGTTGCCAGAGCGTCGATTCCCGATGCCTGCGTTTGGAATCGCTCATCCATTCGGGTCGATGATATCGCTCGCGACACGCCAACGATACGTCTCTCTTGATCATCATCCAGCGCGTGGAAAAATCTGCATCGCCGTCCGGCAACGTCCAGATGCAATGCAGATGATCCGGCAGCAGAACCCATGCGTCAATCTCGAATGGTCGAGCCGCACGCACAGTTTCGATAGCTACGCGCAGAGCATTGCGCACCTGCTCGTCGCACAATATTGGTCGCCGTTTATAGGTGACAACGGTAAAAAAATATTGCGAATTGGGAGTGGAGGCGCGGCGGTAGCGAGACATTTTATTTGCCGATAGTATGTTCTTTCATTGCCTGTCTCAGCAGGACACCGAAATGGAGAATGCCATCTTTACGTCAGGCCGCGTGGGCACAGGTGCCCACCCTACGCAGTTCCATCCGTCGCCCGGCCAATTCACGCCACGCGCCCTACACGTAATACGCCGTAACCGTCATCACCTTGGCCATCGCCTTCATGGCGGCCCGCACCGGTTGCGGCAACTCGCTGGCGCCGAGCTTTCCTGCCGCCGCGCCATGTTCGATTTCATCGTCGCGCATTTGCTTGACGATGGCGCGCGACTTGGCGTCTTGCGGCGGCAATTCCTTGAGGTGGCCTTCCAGATGCTGTTCGACCTGGCGCTCGGTTTCCACCACGAAGCCCAGGCTGCGCGCGTCACCGCTGCGGGCAGCAACAGCGCCCAAGGCATAGGCGCCAGCGTACCAGAGCGGATTCATAATGCTGGTATGCGAGCCGAGCTCGCGCAGGCGCTCGGCGGTCCAGGCCAGATGATCTTCTTCTTCGCGCCCGGCCTCAGCAAATTGTTTCTTCAATTCGACATTTTGCGAAAAACGCCCCTGCGATTCATACAGCGCCTGGGCGCAGACCTCGCCGACGTGGTTCACCCGCATCAGTCCTGCGCTGTGGCGGCGCTCTGCCTGGTCGAGCACGCCGTCGGCAACTGCTGCTGCCGGATTGGCGCGGTGCGCAGCCGCCACCCCGGCAAATACGCGCAGGGTCCTGTCGAAGCCGTTGATGAAATTATCCAATGCGCTCATTGTTCCGTACCTCTTGGTTTTTTGCACTTGCATGTCGTTTTGGTCTGAAGACCGCCTGATCCAGATAATACGCCTCGTCCTGCCCTTCGGCCCAGCCCGGCACGCCCAAAACGGGAAGCGGCGCAAAATCGGCCGGCACCAGTCCGCGCATGAGGTCCTGCGCCACCTGGGTATCGAGGTACTGTCTTTGCGCGCTTTCATTCATTGCAAAAAAGGAAAGCTCGACCCGTACCACCCAGGCATGCGCGGTGATTGCCTTGTAGGGCGCAGTCAATTTTTCCAGCAGCGCGTGGCCGAACAGGAAGACTTTGCAGGCCGCACCGAACGCTTCACGCCGCTCGACAAACAATTCCATCCAGCGATGGCCGCGCAGGGCTTCGATCAGGCTTTCGTCGCTGCAGGCGAACAGCGCCGCATTTTCGTCGAACAGGGTGGCGCCGTCGCGGACCTTGCCTCGCACCTGCCCGACTTGTTGCGACAATTCCCTGGCCTGCACCGCGTTCAGCGTTTGTTTGATCTGCGGATGTGCGAGCCACGAGACGGCATTAAAAAAATCATGCAGATTGTCGCGTGTGGGAACCATCCCTGTTTCGCTGATGAAGGCTTCGTAGGCGGTATCGGCCGGTAATGCGGCCTGTTCGACAAATTGCAGCGGCAGTCCGCGATGATTACGCAGGCCGTGCGCCTTGTCATTGAGCGCGACGCGCCAGTCTGGCGCCCACATCAGAGGCGCCATGACGCCTGCCAGTTGCCCCAGCCACGGTGCGCCACAATCGATGCGGACGAACATGGGAAGCCTGGTCAGCGCAGTTTCCAATTCATGACTTCGCCGCCGTTCAGCGGAACGATGGTGCTGTCGGCAAACGGCAATTCGGCCGGCACCGTCCAGCTTGCACGTTCGAGGGTGACCTTGCTGTCGTTTGGCGGCAGGCGATAGAACGCCGGGCCGTTCAGGCTTGCGAACGCTTCAAGCTTGTCGAGCGCGCCGGCCTGGTCGAAGGCTTGCGCGTACAGTTCCATCGCGTGCAGGGCCGTATAGCAACCGGCACAGCCGCAGGCGTGCTCTTTCAAGCCCTTGGCGTGCGGCGCCGAATCGGTACCGAGGAAAAATTTGGCGCTGCCCGACGTGGCCGCCTGCACCAGCGCTTGCCGATGCACTTCGCGCTTCAATACCGGCAGGCAGTAATAGTGCGGCCGTATGCCGCCTTTGAATATCTCGTTGCGGTTGTACAGCAAATGATGGGCGGTGATGGTGGCGCCGACCGTATCGTCCGCCGAGGCCACATACTGCGCGGCTTCCCTGGTCGTGATGTGCTCGAACACCACGCGCAAAGCCGGCATGTTGTGCTTCAGAGGTTGCAGCACGCGTTCGATGAATACCGCTTCGCGGTCGAACAAATCGATATCGGCATCGGTCACTTCGCCATGCACCAGAAACGGCATGCCGACTTCCTGCATGACTTCGAGTACCTTGCTGCATTTGCCCAGGTCTGTTACGCCGGCATCGGAATTGGTGGTGGCGCCGGCCGGATACAGCTTGACCGCATGCACCAGGCCGCTGTCCTTGGCGCGGCGAATCTCATCGGGGCTGGTGTTGTCGGTCAGGTAGAGCGTCATCAACGGCTCGAATTGCGCGCCGTGCGGCAGTGCCGCCAGGATGCGTTCGCGGTAAGCCAGCGCCTGTTCCGTGGTCGTGACCGGCGGCTTCAGGTTGGGCATGATGATGGCGCGGCCGAATTGGCGTGCGGTGTGCGGCAGGACGCTGGCCAGCGCGGCGCCGTCGCGCACATGCAGGTGCCAGTCGTCAGGGCGGGTGATGGTGAGGGTTTGCGGAGTTGATTGGGTCATGGCGGTCGATTGGTCGGCTTAAAGCCCCTCATTCAGGCGTGGCCACCACCCACCAAGGCTGAAATAGCATCACTCCTCTCTGCCCGCTTGCGGGAGAGAGGCCGGGAGAGAGGGTTTTTCATGCTCACGAGAGCCCTCTCCCCTACCCCTCTCCCGCAAGCGGGCAGAGGGAAAAACTAGTGCTACGTCTCGTAGGCAATGATCAGCCCCTGCAGGCGAGGGGAGAACTCCCTCCATTTTACCCCACCGGCCCGACCACAATGTTTACGGATACAGCCCGCGCATCTCGCGCGCCTGCAGAACACGCGTACAAGCCACGATAAACGCCGCCGTCCGCAGCGACACCTTCTTGTCCTGCGC
>DATBQE010000166.1:0-20507 GCA_036561005.1 Burkholderiaceae bacterium
GAACTGGTGGAGGCACTGGTACTGCAACACGGTGCAGAAAATGTCATCGCAGCCGATATCGGCCCGCGTAGCAGCTTTGGTGTAAAGCGTTACGAGCCCATCGATGTGCTCGACTGCAAGGGCGTGGCGCAAATCATCGAAACCTATCACGTGACGCAGGTATATCAATTGGCTGCCCTGCTATCAGTCACGGGTGAGCAGGCGCCGTTGAAGGCCTGGAATCTCAACATGAACGGCTTGCTCAATATTCTCGAGATCGCGCGCGAGCGCGGCATTGCAGGCAAGCCGCTGCGCGTATTCTGGCCTTCGTCGATTGCCGCTTTCGGCCCGAACACGCCGCGCGAAGCGACTCCGCAACTGACAGTAATGGACCCAAGCACCATCTACGGTATCAGCAAGCTGGCCGGCGAGCGCCTGTGCGAGTATTACCATGCCAAGTTCGGCGTCGACGTGCGCAGCATCCGCTATCCCGGCATCATCAGCTACAAGTCGCCCCCAGGTGGCGGCACGACAGACTATGCCATTGCCATCTTCCACGCTGCGCAGCGCGGTGAAACTTACACTTGCTTCCTTGGCCCCGAGAGTGGTTTGCCGATGATTTACATGCCCGACGCGATTCGCGCCACCATTCAATTGATGGATGCGCCGGCCGAACAGGTGAAGGTACGCTCGTCGTATAACGTCGCCGGTTTGAGTTTCAACCCGCGCGAACTGGCAAGCCGCATCAAGCACTACGTGCCTGGCTTCGAAGTGGTTTATGCGCCAGACAGCCGGCAGGCGATTGCCGATAGCTGGCCGAGCAGCCTCGACGACAGCGTGGCGCGCGCAGACTGGGGTTGGCAACCGGAAGTCGGCCTTGATGCACTGGTGCGCGACATGCTCGACAACATCAAACCACCGCAAGCAGCGCTGCACCAGGCGGCGTGACCGGGCGACTTCCCTGCGCAAAGCTGCAGGGAAGGTCGAATCCGTGCCTTCAGGGCGGTTTTGAGCGTGGAAGAGGGCGCTGTTCGCTATAATGGAGCAAGATTCCTCGCCAACCCATCTTGCCACCCTATGCAATACGTCTCCACACGCGGTCAGGCCGCGCCACTGTCCTTTTCCCAAATCCTGCTGGGCGGTCTTGCTCCGGACGGCGGCTTGTACCTGCCGACGGCCTATCCGCAAGTGAGTGCGGCGGAGTTGGACGCCTGGCGCAAGCTTTCCTACGCCGACCTGGCCCTGGAAATCCTGAAGAAATTCGCCGACGATATTCCCGAGGCCGACTTGCGCGCCTTGACCCAGAAGACTTACACGGCCGAGGTGTATCGCAATGTTCGTCCCGGCGAAGATGCGGCGCAGATCACGCCGCTGCGCGTGCTGGAACAGGGCGACGGGAAAACCCTGCTGCTGCAGGCATTGTCTAACGGCCCAACTCTGGCGTTCAAGGACATGGCCATGCAGTTGCTCGGCAATTTGTTTGAATATGCCTTGAGCAAGCAGCAGGCGGAATTGAACATCTTCGGCGCAACCTCGGGCGACACCGGCAGTGCGGCCGAATACGCCATGCGCGGCAAGAAAGGCATACGCGTCTTCATGCTGTCGCCGCACAAGAAGATGAGTGCCTTCCAGACTGCGCAGATGTTCAGCTTGCAAGACCCTAACATTTTCAACATCGCCGTCGAAGGTGTATTCGACGATTGCCAGGACATGGTCAAGGCCGTTTCCAACGATCTCGAGTTCAAAGCGCGTCAGAAAATCGGCACCGTCAATTCCATCAATTGGGCGCGCGTTGTGGCCCAAGTTGTGTATTACTTCCGCGGCTATCTGAGCGCGACCAACGATAATGCGCAAAAGGTCTCGTTCACCGTACCATCAGGCAATTTCGGCAATGTTTGTGCAGGTCATATTGCCCGCATGATGGGATTGCCGATCGACAAGCTGGTGGTGGCAACCAACGAAAACGACGTGCTCGACGAATTTTTCCGCACCGGCATATATCGGGTGCGCAAATCGGCCGAAACCTATCACACAACCAGTCCGAGCATGGACATCAGTAAAGCGTCCAACTTCGAGCGTTTCGTGTTTGATTTGCTTGGGCGCGATGCCGAGCGGTTGCGCGTCTTGTTCAAGAAGGTCGATGGCGCCGGTGGATTCGATTTGTCCGGCAAGCCGGGCAGCGACGGTGACGAATTTTCCAGGATCGCCGAATATGGCTTTGTCTCGGGCAAGTCGGTGCATGCCGACCGCATAGCTACGATACGCGACATCCATGCGCGCTATGGCGTCACCATTGACACGCACACCGCAGATGGCGTCAAGGTGGCACGCGAACATGTGGAAAACGGCGTGCCGATGATCGTCCTGGAAACCGCGTTGCCGGCCAAATTCAATGAAACGATACGCGAAGCCCTGGGGCGCGACGCCGAGCGTCCGGCCGGCTTCGAAAACATCGAAAGCCTTCCGCAACGCTTCGAGGTAATGTCGGCTGATGTGGCCAAAATCAAGCAATTGATCGCCTCGCACACCGGCCTGTAAATCTAAAGCGGAAATAAAAAAGGGCGGAAATCCGCCCTTTTTTATTTGCTGCTGCGATTACTACTTGGTGCTGGTCGGCACCAATGCCACACCGGGCAAGACGCGCGCTGCAAGGCGAGTATCCGTATGCAACAGTTCAACTTCGTCGCCGAGAATATGGGCTGCTTCATTCAACAGCACATCCTTGGCGTCCTTTTGCGCTTTTTCGGCAGCCAGTTCGACCGTCAGGTTGCGCTCGTTGGCTTGCAATCCGTCATCTTTCATGGCGTTGTTCTTGTCCACGATGGCTTGCTTTTCTGCTGCCGTCTTGCCGTTCTCGGCAAATTTTTCTCTGGCCTTGGACTTGGCTTCTTCTGCTTCACGTTCCTTGCGGCGCTCGGCTTCGTTCAGGGAAATGAGGTTCTTCTTGCGTAAAGCCTTTGCTTCCGCAATATCCTCTTCCAGATTCTGGAATTCGCGGTCGTTCTTGACCCGCGCCGCATGTTTGGCCTGCAAGGCCGGAAGCAATTCGGTCAAGTCGCCTTCTACCTTGTAGTCCGCGGGCTTGATCTGCGACCATGGCAAGGCATTGTCGAAGCTCGCTTCACCGAAATCTTCCATGTCGCTCAAGCTCGGAAAGCCGATATCGGGCACGACTCCGCGCAATTGCGTGGTACCGCCGTTGATGCGGAAGAATTGCGCGCGAGTGTATTTCAATTCGCCAAGGTCAGGCTTTTCGCTGTGGATCATTTGATTCAAACGCGCCAATCCCTGTACGGTCCCCTTGCCGAAACTCGATTCGCCGATGATCACGCCACGGCCATAGTCCTGGATCGCCGCTGCAAAAATCTCGGAAGCAGACGCCGACCCGCGATTGATCAGGACGCCCAAAGGGCCATCCCAGACCGGCGCATCGTTCGTGTCATTTTCAACCGATATTCTGCCTTGGGCGTCGCGTTGCTGCACCACCGGGCCTTTCGAGATGAACAGGCCGGTCAGTTCAACCGCTTCATTCAACGAGCCGCCGCCATTGTTACGCAAATCGATCAGAATGCTGTCGACCTTTTCTTTTTTCAGCTTGGTCAGCAGGCGCGACACGTCGCGTGTCGCGCTGGTGAAGTCCTTTTCGCCTTGCTGGCGCGCATCCATGTCCTGATAGAAGGCAGGCAGGGTGATCACACCAACATGGCGCGTCCCACTTGCCTCCTTGACCTCAATGATCGTCTCCTTGGCAGCGCGCTCTTCAAGCTTGATCTTCTTGCGCACCAGCGGTATCAGGTTATGTTTTCCGTCCGGCCCGGCATCGACCGGCACGACGTCGAGCAAGACGGTCGAATCCGCCGCGCCGCGAATGAGCGCCACCGTGTCGTCGAGACGCCAGCCAAGCACGTCAGCCATCGGCGCCTTGTCGCCCTGTGCCACACCGACGATACGGTCGCCAACCTTGAGCTTGCCCGAGAGCGCGGCCGGCCCACCGGGCACCAGTTCACGGATCACCGTGTATTCATCACGTTCCTGAAGCACCGCACCGATACCTATGAGGGAAAGCTTCATGGAAATATCGAAGTCTTCGGTCGCGCGTGGTCCGAGGTAATTCGTATGCGGGTCTATCGACATGGCGTACGAATCCATGAAGATCTGGAATACGTCTTCGCTCTTCGATTTGTTCACACGCGTGAGATAGGTCTCATAGCGCTTGGTCAGCGTGGCGATAATGTTTTTATCGTCCTTGCCGGCCAGCTTCAGCCTAAGCCAATCGTTCTTGACGCGCTTGCGCCACAGGTCGCGCACTTCGTCGTCGGTCTTGGCCCACGCCAGTTTGGAGCGGTTATATTGATACCCCTCTTTTTGCGTAAAATCGAAGCCCTTCGACAGCAAACTTTGCGCATAAGTCAGGCGTTCGCTGGCGCGTTGCTCGTAAAGATTGAAAATTGAAAATGGTGCCGCGAGTTCACCCTTGCTGATCGCATCGCCCATTCTGGTCTTGTAAGCTGCAATCTTGTCGACGTCGGCTTGGGTGAAAAACAGTTTGTCCGGATCGAGCGACTTCAGATAGCGGTCAAATATCTTTTCCGACATCGTGGCATCAAGCGGCATGGCCTTGTAGTGGTAGCGCGTGAGGATTTCCGACGACAAATAAGACGCTTGCGCCTCCTGCGGCAGAGGTTGTAGAACCGGTGGCGTCAGCTTGCTTGTCTCTGGCGCTGTCGCATGGGCGCCGGTGGACAGGGCGATTGTGAGCAGGATCCACAACATTTTCTTTTTCATGCACATTCCTTGATAAACATTTAACAATTACGCGAGCTGCTTACTCGACTTCAACATTGACAGGGCGCGATTGAATTCGTTCAATACAGCTTGCCTGAAGCCAATCCCAATCCGATCATATCAGAAACGCGCAGCATGTCACGCCCGCCAAATCTGGGTCCAAACAGGTTGTGTCGACCCTCGCCCTTCACTTGGCGTAGCCGTTGTGGAATATTGCCGGGCAGGTACCAAACAGATATCGACGCCGGTCGGTCCCTTGGGCCGCTGTGCCCGGCTTGCACGCGATTTTGGCTCATGCCCAAAAGAAAACATTTCATTCGTGATAGCATCGAATCAAGCGCTCTCACCGACCCATAATTGACGCAAATGAACGTAAAACCACCCATGTTGAGTGCGGCACAGGCTCTGGAGCACCTGCTTTCCGCTGCCGCTCCTTTACGCGAGTCCGTGAGCCTGGCGACCCACGATGCCAATGGCCGGGTTCTTGCCGCTGATCAGGTATCGCCCTTGAACGTGCCGCCCATGGACAACACCCAAATGGACGGTTACGCCGTGCGGGTCGGCGAGTGCGCCAGCGGCGAGGCCGAACTAAAGATCAGCCAGAGAATTCCTGCCGGCTCGGTCGGCCTGGCGCTGGAGGAAGGAACCGCAGCACGGATATTTACCGGAGCCGGCATTCCGCCGGGGGCGGATGCCGTGGTGATGCAGGAGCAATGTGAAGCGGTCGCCGGGACAGATCGGGTCAAAGTTCAGCACGTCCCGAGTGCCGGCGACTGGATACGGCGCGCTGGCGAAGACATACGCACCGGCTCGGTCATTTTGCGCGCCGGTACACGCCTTCGGCCTCAGGAGCTGGGCCTGGCGGCTTCCGTCGGGATTGCCGCATTGCCGGTATTTCGCCAGTTGCGTGTGGCAGTTTTTTTTACCGGCGACGAATTGACCATGCCTGGAGAACCACTCAAACCCGGCGCAATATACAACTCCAATCGATTTGTATTGCGCGGCCTGCTGGAAAATCTCGGGTGTATCGTCAGCGACTTCGGGATTGTGCCGGACCGGCTCGATGCCACGCGAGAAACGCTGCGCCTCGCGGCGCGCGACAACGATCTGGTGCTGACGTCGGGCGGCGTTTCGGTGGGCGAGGAAGATCATGTGAAGGCCGCCGTCGAAGCAGAAGGGCGGCTCAATCTTTGGCAAATTGCGATCAAACCGGGTAAGCCGCTGGCGTTCGGCGAAATTGATCGGCTTGACGGGCGCGCTTTTTTCATCGGTCTGCCCGGCAATCCCGTGTCGAGTTTCGTCACATTCCTGCTGTTCGTTCGACCTTTCATACAACGGCTGTGTGGCATGCAGGATGTGGCGCCGCAGGCGCTTACAATGCGAGCGGATTTTTCCTGGAGCAAGGCGGACCGGCGCAATGAGTTCCTGCGCGCCAGAATCAATGCGGGCGGCGGGCTCGACCTGTTCCCCAATCAGGGTTCGGGCGTCTTGAGTTCTGTTGTCTGGGGCGATGGTTTGATCGATAATCCGCCGGGTCAAACCATTGCGCCTGGCGACACCGTGCGCTTTTTGCCTTTTGCTAATTTATTGACATGAAGATTCAGGTTCGTTATTTCGCCAGTGTGCGCGAGGCGCTGGGCGTCTCGCAAGAATGCGTCAGTTTGCCGGAACAGGCTAAAACCGTCGGCGCAGTGCGCGCATTTCTGATCGAGCGTGGCGGGATTTGGGCCACCGCTCTCGGATCGCAACGCGCTTTGCGCATGGCCTACAACCAGGTCATGGCGGATCCTGATACTCAGGTGAGCGACGCCGGCGAAGTGGCATTCTTCCCACCTGTGACGGGCGGCTGAACGTGACGGTTCGTGTCCAAACAGAGGATTTCGATCTCAATCGGGAGATTGCCCAATTGCGCCTGTCCAATCCTGCAATTGGCGCAGTGGTGAGCTTCCTCGGCACGGTGCGCGACCTCAACGAGGGTGTCGCCGTATCCGAAATGGAACTCGAGCACTATCCCGGCATGACGGAAAAGGCCTTGCAGGACATCGTGGTGCAGGCAAAGCAGCGCTGGGCAGTCATTGACGTACTGGTGCTCCATCGGGTCGGCCCGCTCAAGCCGCTGGAACAAATCGTGCTGGTTGCTGTGGCGGCAGCCCATCGGGGCGAAGCCTTCCTGGCTTGCGAATTTGTCATTGATTACCTGAAAATGGAAGCGCCGTTCTGGAAGAAAGAACAGACGACGGCCGGCGCGCGCTGGGTTGATGCCCGCGTGATCGACGATCTGGCCCTCAAAAAATGGAAACTTGCTGAAAAGGGGAACACGTGATTTGGCTGGCAATTGCAATAGGGGCAACATTAGGCGCATGGCTGCGCTATGGCTTGGCGATCCTGATGAGAGCACTGCACAGCGAGTTGCCCATGGGGACCGTGGCGGCCAATCTGGGTGGCGGGTTCATGATTGGCATCGCCGTTGCTTTTTTTGCCCATAACCCCAATCTGGACCTGCCGCAGCCTTGGCGTGCGCTGGTTATCACCGGTTTCCTGGGCGGCCTGACAACCTTTTCCAGTTTTTCGGCGGAATCGATGGCGCTGTTGCAACGCGGGGAATACGCCTGGGCGATCGGGCATACCGCCCTCCACGTGCTCGGTTCGCTGGCTTGTTGCTTTGCCGGGTTTGCTGCCTACAAGGCAATTGCATGACCGTGGTTGGGGCCTCGGCGGGCTAATTCAACATTCGCGCGTGATCGCTCAAGTGCTCGAGCATGCCCGGCATGCGCAGTTCGATATCCCAATCGGTGGATTTTAGTGCGTCCTGCAGCACCGTACATAAACCATGCAACATTGCCGAGGTGAATCCGACCTCGAAACTGCCATTGCGTGCACTGACAAAATTGATATGCGGTGCGCGATCGGCACCGATCGATATGTGCGCCTGCACCAGCAGGATCGGATGTTCGCCAAATGGAAACCCATCAATTTTTGGCGCAAAAGGCACATCGAAATCGCCACGTGAGCGTATTTCATCAACCGTTGCCTGATGTTCCATCGTGACAATTTCGGCACTGGCATGGGCCGCGTGCGGATTGTCGAGCGCCACCTGGGCTTCGAGCGCGCCGATAATGCCCGGCCATAACATTTTGACGAGATGCCGCGTCATCCACGAACGTATTTCCTGCAAGCCGCCTTTTTCGTCCTGAAACGAGATGCGGAACAGGAGCCGGTCTTCGTCGCGCCAGTATCCGGCCTGAATTTGCTGCAATCGCATCGATTCTGCTAAACCTTTCTTGAAATGTGGGTAATTGTCCCTACCTGCGTGACATAGATCAATTCCGATCCCAATCATTCGATCCACAATACAGCAACAATCTGGAAACTCCGGACAACCAGGACAACGACCATGCGGCTAGACAAACTCACCACCAAACTGCAAGAAGCACTGGCCGACGCACAAAGCCAGGCGGTTGGCAATGATAACCAATACATAGAGCCCGTGCATCTATTGATTGCCCTATTGAACCAGGAAGACGGCAGCAGCCATTCCCTGTTGCAACGGGCGGGCGTCAACGTCGGCGGCCTCACCGCCGCTCTCAAGACGGCGCTGGGACGACTCGCAAAGGTGTCGGGGCACGGTGGCGAAGTGCAAGGCGGCCGTGAACTTGGATCGTTACTGAATCTGGCCGACAAGGAAGCGCAGAAGCGCGGCGACCAGTTCATCGCCAGCGAAATGGTCCTGCTCGCCCTGACCGAGGACAAATCCGACGCCGGCAAACTGGCCAAGGAACACGGCTTGACGCGCAAGGCGCTCGAAGCGGCAATCGATGCAGTGCGTGGCGGCGCCAATGTCGGTTCTGCCGACGCCGAAGGGCAACGCGAATCGCTCAAGAAATACACCCTGGACCTGACCGAGCGCGCGCGTCTCGGCAAACTCGACCCAGTGATCGGACGCGACGACGAAATCCGCCGCGCGATTCAGGTTCTGCAGCGCCGCACCAAGAACAATCCTGTACTGATCGGTGAGCCCGGCGTCGGCAAGACCGCCATCGTCGAAGGATTGGCGCAGCGTATCGTCAACGGCGAAGTGCCGGAAAGCCTCAAGGGCAAGCGCGTGCTGTCGCTCGACATGGCCGCATTGCTGGCAGGTGCCAAGTACCGCGGTGAGTTCGAGGAACGCCTGAAATCGGTCTTGAAGGAATTGGCCCAGGATCAAGGACAGAGCATCGTCTTCATCGATGAAATGCATACCATGGTCGGCGCCGGCAAGGCCGAAGGCGCGATGGATGCCGGCAATATGCTCAAGCCGGCCCTGGCGCGCGGTGAACTGCATTGCGTCGGTGCTACCACGCTCGACGAATACCGCAAATACATCGAGAAAGATGCCGCGCTGGAAAGGCGCTTTCAGAAAATCATCGTCGACGAACCGACGGTGGAGGCAACCATCGCCATCCTGCGCGGCCTGCAGGAAAAATATGAACTGCACCATGGCGTCGACATTACCGACCCGGCCATTGTCGCTGCGGCCGAATTGTCGCACCGCTATATCACCGACCGCTTCCTGCCGGATAAGGCCATCGACCTGATCGACGAGGCCGCATCGAAGATCAAGATTGAAATCGACTCCAAGCCGGAAGTGATGGACAAGCTCGACCGGCGCGTGATCCAGTTGAAGATCGAACGCGAAGCGGTACGCAAGGAAAAGGACGAAGCATCGCAGCGGCGTATGGGTTTGATCGAGGAAGAAATCGTCAAGCTCGAACGTGAATATGCCGACCTTGAAGAAATCTGGAAGGCCGAAAAAGCGGCGGTCCAGGGCAGCCAGCACATCAAGGAAGAGATTGAAAAGGTCCGCCTGCAAATGGACGAGGCAACCCGTGCCAGCAATTGGCAGTTGGTCTCGGAATTGCAGTACGGACGTCTGCCCGAACTGGAAGCGCAGTTGAAGAAGGCCGACACGGGGGCGGATTTGCACGTACAAAAAAACGGCAAGCCGCGATTACTGCGCACGCAGGTCGGTGCCGAGGAAATCGCCGAAGTCGTCTCGCGCGCAACCGGCATACCGGTATCGAAAATGATGCAGGGCGAACGTGACAAGCTGCTGCATATGGAAGATGAGTTGCACAAACGCGTTGTGGGCCAGGACGAAGCCATCGTCGCCGTGTCCGATGCCATCCGGCGTTCGCGCGCCGGTTTGGCCGATCCTGGCCGTCCTTATGGTTCATTCATGTTCCTCGGCCCCACCGGCGTTGGCAAGACCGAGCTGTGCAAGGCCCTTGCCACTTTCCTGTTCGATACGGAAGAGTCCATCATCCGTCTCGATATGAGCGAGTTCATGGAAAAGCATTCTGTAGCGCGTTTGATCGGGGCGCCGCCCGGTTACGTCGGCTATGACGAAGGCGGCTACCTGACCGAGGCAGTGCGCCGCAAGCCGTATTGCGTGATCCTGCTCGACGAAATCGAGAAGGCGCATCCCGACGTTTTCAATGTGCTGCTGCAGGTGCTTGACGATGGCCGTATGACCGATGGCCAGGGGCGCACGGTGGACTTCAAGAACACCGTCATTGTGATGACTTCGAACCTCGGTTCGCACAAGATTCAGTCGATGGAAGACAGCGACCCGGCTTTGGTGAAAATGGCCGTGATGGCCGAAGTGCGTGGCCACTTCCGGCCCGAGTTCATCAATCGCATTGACGAACTCGTTGTGTTCCATTCGCTCGATCAGAAAAACATCGGTGCGATCGCCAAAATCCAGTTGCAGGTGCTGGAAGATCGTCTGGCCAAGATGGATATGGCGCTCGACGTGTCAATTGAGGCGCTGCAGCAGATTGCCGAGGCAGGCTTCGACCCGGTGTATGGCGCGCGCCCCTTGAAACGGG
The DNA here is from genome assembly GCA_036561005.1 of Burkholderiaceae bacterium. Taxonomy (GTDB): domain Bacteria; phylum Pseudomonadota; class Gammaproteobacteria; order Burkholderiales; family Burkholderiaceae_D; genus PKWO01. The sequence continues at coordinate 10,632 of DATBQE010000166.1, forward strand.
CCATACAGCAGCGTATCGAGAACCCGCTATCCAAAATGATCCTGGATGGCAAATTTGGCCCGAAAGATACAATCGCCATCGCCACAAATGGTAGTGAACTGGTATTTAACAAAAAGCACTGACGTCGTCTCAACATTCGGCAGATCAAGGAATAGTCTGAAACGAAACTAAAGTTAAGTTAAGAATTGAGTAATTGAGTTCAGGCCCGGCCCCGCAAGGAGTCGGGCTTTTTTATTTGGGTGCCGACGTGCTCAGGGCGTGTTCAGATTGCCTGCCTAAATTTTGAGCAAGCGCAAATTTCAGGTTGAAAGTATCGACAACGCGACAGCACTGTATGTTGCGCGTGATGTTTATTTGGTAGAAAGTATTTGTGAATCTGTTAATAGTATTTTTATTTTTTATGTATTGACATCGTTCGTTTGGCATCTGGAAGGGGTAATTTCTGTTGTATTTTTGCACCTTGCGCCAGCAAAATTGACAGTCAGCATGATGTAATGGTTCCATTCAGTCTTCAAAAATATTTTGTAAACAGAATATTGATGTCAGAAGTATCCGAATCGGGCACTAAGGCAAATATGTTGTTGCAGATTAACTTTTGATTGAACCTGAAATTTGCCCACAAGGCGAAAGCAGTAAAAAACAAAATTTTTACCCAAAGGAGTGTTGCATGTCTTTAAAATTAAAAGCGTTGCCTCTGGCGTTGGCGCAAGTCGTAGCCGGCGGTGCCTTCATGATCGCCGTTGCCCCCGCATTGGCGCAATCGACTGGCGATACTGGCGCGGCTGTTCAGCGCGTTGAAATCACTGGTTCCAACATTCGTCGTGCCGACAAGGAAATCCCTAGCCCGGTGCAAGTGATCACTGCCGACGACTTGAAGAAGTCCGGCTATACGACGGTCAGCCAGGTTCTGCAAAACATCACCTCCAACGGCCAGGGTACCTTGAGCCAAGGTTTCGCCGGCGCGTTTGCGACTGGCGCTTCGGGCGTGTCGTTGCACGGCTTGAACACTTCGGCAACCCTGGTCTTGATCGACGGCCACCGCATGGCCGGTTATCCGCTGCCAGACGACAATCAACGTTTCTTCGTTGACGTCTCCAGTATCCCGTTCGACGCTATCGAACGCGTTGAAGTGCTGAAGGACGGCGCCTCGGCGATTTACGGTTCCGACGCGATGGCCGGTGTTGTCAACTTCATCCTGAAGAAGAATTTCGTTGGTACGACCGCAGGCCTGGAAGGCGGCGGCGCAACGGAAGGCGGCGGCAAGACAGTTCACGCCTCCGTCATGTACGGTGTCGGCGACTATGCTGCAGATGGCTACAATGCCTACGTCAGCCTGGAATTCCGCCATCAAGACGCCATCACCATCGACCAGCGCCAAGGCGACGGACAATGGTCGCGCGTGGATCAATCGAACATCGGCGGCTCCAACCTGACACCAGGTGTGGTCACCCCGTTCAACCCGATTCCCATTACCAACGGCACGGTCTACCTGACCAACCCGGCAGTGGCAGGTTTCAGTCCGGCGAACAGCTATTTCTACAATAGCCCGATCAACGCGAACCCGAACTACAAGGGTACTTGCACATACGCGACGCTGACCACGACCGGATGCCCGTTCACCAATCCGAGAGCCGACATTCAGCCTTCGACGCACAACCTGAACATCCTCGGTAGCCTGACCAAGCATCTGGACGGCGACTGGAAGCTCGACACCAAGCTTTCCATGTTCGTTTCCGGTGACGAAGACTTCCGTGGCGATAGCGCTACCCAGCGTTTGACCGCGTTCCCGAAATCGTATGGCGGCGAAGCTGCCGGTGCGCCTGGTGTGACGCCATTCGTGGCCGGCCCGGTTATTCCGGCAATGACTGTTCCTGCGACATATCCGGGCAATCCATTCGGTGGACCAGCTCGCGTGCGCGGTATCATTCCTGATGCACCACCACTGTCGGCCGAAACCAATTCGAAAACCTTCCGTTTGGTTGAAACCCTGACCGGTACTGCCGGCGCATGGGATGTCGACACTTCGGTGGGCTGGACCAAGGTTGCACTGGATCTGACCCAAACCGGCGGCATCAATGAAGCAGCATTGAACACTGCATTGAACGCTCCGAATGGTTCGCCTGGCCAGTTCATCATCACCGGCGGCAACAGCAAAGCGTTGCTGAACACGATTTTCCCAACGACGACTGTCACCGACACGAGCGAGTTGCAATTCGCCGATTTGCGCTTGTCGCGCTCGCTCATGCAATTGCAAGGCGGCGATCTGGGCATCAGCGTTGGCGCATCGGCCGTGCATGAATCGATCAACACGATTCCGCCTGCACTGCGCGCAAACGGCACGATCACAGGCAGCCTGGCCTATGACCAAGGCAGCCAGACCGACACGTCGTTGTACGCTGAAATTGCCGCACCTGTCCTGAAGACGCTCGAACTGGATGGTTCCGTACGTCTGGACCATTTCAGCAATTCCGACGGTGCGACAACACCGAAGCTTGGCTTCAAGTGGACGCCAGCACCGGAATTTGCTCTGCGCGGTACGGCCTCCAAGGGTTTCCGTGCACCAAATCCTGCTGAAAACGGCAACAGCGGCGCGATCTATTCCTCCGGTACAACACACGATCCGGTACTGTGCTCCAACGGCAACCCGGCGACTGCCGGCAACGTCGTATCAGCATGTAGCATCGCACCTCCGTTCCTGATCATCGCCAATCCTAAACTGAATCCGGAAAAATCCACGTCCGAAACACTGGGCGTGATCCTGGAACCGATCAAGGGCTGGAGCTCGACGATCGACCTGTATCAAGTCACCATCAAGAACCAGATCATTGCCGACCCGGACGTCAACGTGACGCAACGCGGCGGTCCTGTGACGGAAACTTGCTCGGACGGCGCAGGCGGCACAGTTACTTGCACCCCATCTGTCGGCGAAATTCTGTACAACGCATCGAGCTATATCAACGCCAACCAGACCAAGGTCAATGGTCTTGAGTTCGATACGCGCTACAAGTTCAAGCTCGGCGAATACGGTAGCCTGAACGCTGAATTGAACTGGACGCACTTGATGAGCTACATCCTGACCGCCGACTACGACGGCACAGGCGTCAAGTCGTATCAACTGGCCGGTACCCACGGCCCGGCAACGATCGGTGGCAACACCGGTAATCCGAAGGACAGGCTCCAGGCGATCTTCACCTGGGCAAACGGTCCATTGCAAGTTGCTACCACGTTCAACTGGATCGGCAGCTTCAACCTGACCGACCCGTCCGGTTCGAACACCGGCCAACCAGTCAACACTTGTGCTGACGGCGTCAACACCGGCGGTACGTTCCAGGCTTGGTTCCCAACTGCAGGTCAACCTGGCGGCGTGAATCCTCCTTCGCAATACTGCAAGGTGGCCTCGTTCCTCGACACAGACCTGTCGTTCAACTACAAGTTTGACAAGCACTGGTCGTTCCATGGTTCCGCTGTCAACCTGTTCAATCAAAACCCACCACTTGATTTGAACACCTACGGTAGCGTGTTGCCATACAACCCATCGATGCACATGGCCGGCGCTGTTGGCCGCGTCCTGAACATTGGCGCAAACTACAAGTTCTAATAGGTAATTCTCGGTTGTCTGGCAAGGCTGTATTGCCAGACATGCCGAATTGATAAAGGCCGCCGGAAGCAATTCGGGCGGCCTTTTTTTATTTCAACGCAATTGCTGTGCTTTGATGGCTTTCCGGTTCGCTAATCGCACGAGAGGTGTGCTGTCCGAGTCACATGCCGTTACCCGCACGATTGCCATTACTTTGAGGCAAATTTGCTTGCCTCATGGAAATTTTATTGTCCTTGCCTAGCATGGACTGTAAGTGCTTTGCAATCGTCCTTTGTTGCGTTTATGTGACGCTAAAAAAACGCTTAATTGACACCCATGGATATGAATGGTTCCATTCATACTTCAAAATTTTATTTCCAAAATATGATTTTGTGCTTCGCCGCCCACAAGGAAGCGAATAAGTTGAACAGAACGATTAATACAAAAAATTAAGCTAATAGACCCAAGGAGTGTTGCATGTCTTTTAAATTGAAGGTACTACCCTTAGCGCTGGCGCAGGTCATTGCCGGCGGGGCGTTTACACTGATGACGGCCGCGCCCGTCCAGGCCCAACAAGCTGCAAGCGACGCAACGGTTACACGCGTTGAAATTACCGGCTCCAATATTCGCCGCGCCGACAAGGAAACGCCTAGCCCGGTTCAAGTCATTACTAGTGCCGATCTGAAAAATTCCGGCTACACGACCACAGCCCAAGTGCTGCAAAACATTACCGCCAACGGCCAAGGTACCTTGAGTACCGGCTTCTCCGGCGCGTTTGCCGGCGGTGCAACCGGTATTTCGCTGCGCGGCCTGAACACGTCGGCGACGCTCGTCTTGATCGACGGCCACCGCATGGCCCCGTACCCACTGGCCGACGACAACCAGCGCGCATTCGTTGACGTTGCAAGTATCCCGTTTGACGCGATCGAGCAGATCGAAATCCTGAAGGACGGCGCTTCCGCGGTCTACGGTTCCGATGCAATGGCCGGCGTCGTCAACATCAAGCTGAAGAAGAGTTACCTTGGCACGAACGTCACGGCCGAGGCCGGTACCACCACTGAAGGCGGCGGCAAGACAGGACACGCCAGCATCATCCATGGTTGGGGCAATTACGACGAAGACGGCTATAACGCCTACGTCAACCTCGAAGTGCGCCATCAGGATCCAATCCGTCAAGTGCAACGCAAAGGCGATGGCCTTTGGGCAAGCACGGACTTGTCGTCGATCGGTGGCCTGAACGAAACACCTGGCGTGATCAATCCACTGATTCCAAAACCTTCGACGTTTGGTACGGTATACCTGACCGACCCGAGCCAAGGCGGATTTAGCACGGCCAACAGCCACTTCTATACCAGCCCGATTATTCCAAACTCAAACTACAGCGGTAGCTGCAGCAGCCTTGCAATGCTGCAAGCGGGTGGTTGCGCATTCCGTAATCCGTTAGCGGAAATTCAGCCTGAGACGCAAAATTTCAACATCATCGGCAGCTTCTCGAAGAAATTGCCGGATGACTGGAAGCTTGATGTCAAGGCTTCGTTCTTCGACAGCAAGGGTCAGCAATTTAGCGGTGCAGGTAGTGGCGGCGGCATGTTCAATTACCCTGCCAGCTTCTCGCCGTTGGTCGCAGTTTCCGCAGGCGTCCTGCCACATTTGGTTGGAACGACGATTCCGCTCGTGTCAGTGCCGCAAGGCTATCCAGGAAACCCGTTTAGTGGTCCAGGACGCGTGCGCGGTGTAAATCCTGATGCGCCAAATACACCGTCCGAATTCGATGCCAAAAACTATCGCCTGGTCGCAGACCTGAGCGGCAGTTTCGGCGCTTGGGATATTGACGGCTCGGTCGGCTATACGCGGATATCGCTTGATTCAACCAGCATCGGAGAGAATATCCCTGTGTTGAACGCGGCTCTGAACGCACCAAACGGTTCGGCCGGTCAGTGGGCGGTTACCGGTGGCAATCCGCAGAGCTTGATCAATCAAGTTTTCCCGACGCTCTCCGCAACCGATACCTCGACGCTCGAATTCGCTGAACTCCATGCTTCGCGCTCGTTGATGCAATTGAGTGGCGGCGACCTCGGCTTCAGCGTCGGCGGTTCCTACATCCATCGTGACTTGCACGCTGTGGCGCCCGATCTGATCGCGCAAGGTATCGTCAGCGGCAATAACGCTTTCTCGCAAGGTGCGCAAACCGATGAGTCACTGTATGCCGAAGTGTACGCGCCTGTTCTGAAGACTTTGGAACTCGATGGCCATTTGCGTTACGACCATTTCGATAACGTCGGCAGCTCGTGGACCCCATCGGCCGGCATCAAGTTCACACCGGTCAAGGAATTTGCCGTGCGCGGTACCTACGGCAAAGGCTTCCGTGCACCAAACCCGAACGAGTCTGGCCAGGCCGGAAATGCCTACCTGTCGGGCACAACGTTTGACCCTGTACTTTGCCCGGGTGGCGATTCGACCAAAGCAGGCGCGGTGATTTCGCAGTGTAACTTCCAGCCTGTGTATCAAAACTCCAGCAATCCGTCGTTGAAGTCGGAAAAATCGACCTCGGAAACCCTGGGCGTGATTCTTGAACCGATCAAGGGTTGGAGTTCGACGATTGATTATTATTCGGTTGAGATCAAGGATCAGATTACCGGTGGAACAGCCGACATTTCCAAGGGCATACGTGGCCCGGCTGTGACGGACACTTGCTCGGACGGCGCCGGCAGCACCGTTACCTGCTCGGCATCTGAACTGATCTACATTCCGGTCGGATATGTCAACGCCAATTCGGTCAAGGTCACCGGCCTTGAGTTGGATACGCGCTACAAGTTCAAACTTGGTGAAATGGGTAGCCTGACTGCCGATCTGAACTGGTCGCACACGATTAGCTATGAACTGACCGGTGACTACGTCGGCAATGGCTTTCCAACAACATACCAGTTGGCCGGCACGCACGGCCCTGCGGTTATCGGTGGCGACACCGGCAATCCGAAGGATCGCGTACAAGCGACTCTGACATGGGACAAGGGTCCGTTGACGGTCGCCACGACGTTCAACTACATCGGCAGTTTCGATCTGACCGACCCGTCGGGCTCGAATACCGGTATTCCGATCAACAATTGCGCCGACGGCGTGGCGAACGGCGGCGGTTTCATTGCCTGGTTCCCGAATGCAGTCGACGGTGGGGTGACATATCCCAACGCCGGTTACACGAACCCACAGTCGCAATACTGCAAGGTGCATTCGTTCATCGATACCGACCTGACCGTCAACTACAAGTTTGACAAGCACTGGAGCGCGCATCTCAATGTGACGAACCTGTTCAACCAGGCACCACCGGTTGACTTGAACACCTACGGCGGCGGCAATTTGCCATACAACCCGTCGATGCATCAAGCCGGCGCGGTCGGCCGCTTCGTCAACATCGGAGCGAACTACAAGTTCTAATATGGACTTGTGCCGGGCAGATGGAAGCCTGTTTGCCCGGCATGTGCTGATGCCTTAAAGCCGTTGGGGATGTTTTCCCTGCGGCTTTTTTATTTGCTCCTCTTGGGTTCCACTGCCGCTGCTCGTCCACATGCTCTGCGGCGGCGCTGGCTGTCCCCCATGCAGGAGGCTGCCAGGACGACCAGACATGGGCTCCCGTTCACTGCATTGATCGTTGTCGAGCCAATGAGTGGATGGCTGTTAATAGACAATGCCAACACGCGGCGATTGCTGCATTTCTGGTCCATGCCGTATTTGGATTTATACTTGCCGTTATAAAGCTAATCTGGAGATATTCATGAAGTCCATTATTTTTGCTCTGGCCGCGTTTGCGGCTGCGGGATCGGCATACGCCGACGACGCCAATACCAACCCCTGCAAGGCACCGGTTACACCAACCGCCCAATCGTCCGAAATCATCATCAAATTGTTCAACAAACGACTGACCGCATACAAGAAATGCATTGACACTTTTGTCGAAGAACGAAGGGCAGTCGTCAAGGAATCCACTGATCAGGCCAAAGCGGCAGCGGCATATGAGGCCGCAGAAGCGGCACAAAAGGAATATAACGCCTTGATCGATGAAGTGAACGCCAAATCGGCGCCGCCACCAGAGGAAAAGTAGACCTTACGGCGCGCCTCGCCTGGCGCGCCGGAATCGGGCTAATCGTAGATGTTGGGTTTTGTGACTGGTGAGCCGGATTGTGCGTTGCCGGCCCATGGCGGCAAACCAGTATGCTTGGGGAAGGTTGATCAATGAAGCGCAGAGGTTTTATTGGTGCAGGCATTGCCGCAGGAGCCGCGATCGTATCTGCCAAAGTGCAGGCATCGAAGCCGCATAAAGCCGAGGAAGGCACATTGCCGCTTGAGGCGAGTGTTGCCCAGCTTCAGGCGGCGATGGCGGCCGGCAAGCTGACCGCCCATGCACTGGCAGGCATGTACCTCAAGCGTATCGATGAAATCGACCGCAACGGCCCGCGGCTCAATGCGGTCATTGAAATCAATCCCGATGCACTCGATATTGCCCGCGCACTTGATCTGGAACGGTCCAGAAGCGGTGCGCGCGGTCCGCTGCATGGCATACCCGTTTTGATCAAGGATAACATTGCGACGGCAGACCGCATGCAAACCACGGCGGGTTCCCTGGCCATGGTTGGCGCGCGCGCACCGCGCGATTCGATGGTCGCTGCGCGCTTGCGCGCAGCCGGTGCGGTAATTCTCGGCAAGACCAATTTGAGCGAATGGGCCAATATGCGCTCGACGCGGTCCACCAGCGGGTGGAGTGGGCGTGGCGGCTTGACGCGCAATCCGTATGCGCTTGATCGCAACACCAGCGGTTCGAGCTCAGGCTCGGCGGCGGCCGTGGCCGCCAATCTGGCCGTGCTTGCAGTCGGCACCGAAACCGACGGATCGATTGTTTCTCCCTCTTCAATCTGCGGCCTGGTCGGCATCAAGCCGACTCTGGGCGTGGTCAGCCGCAACGGTATCATTCCGATTGCCCATTCGCAGGACACGGCAGGCCCGATGGCGCGCAGCGTCACCGATGCTGCCTTGCTGCTCAATGCTCTGGCCGGCGTGGACGAACGCGATCCGGTCACAAAAGATGGCGTTGGGAAGGTGCCGGACTACGCAAAGTATCTAGACAAAGGTGGCCTGAAGGGAGCGCGCATCGGCGTTGCGCGCAATTTCTTTGGTAATAATGACGAGCTTGACCGCATCATCGAGCAGGCGCTGCTGGTTTTGCAGGCACGCGGCGCCGTGCTGATTGACCCGGTGGAAATCCCCAATGTGGCCAAGTACCAGGATAGCGAACTCGAAGTATTGCTATACGAATTCAAGGCCGATCTGCATGGTTACCTGTCTGAATTCGCACCGGGATTTGCCATTGCCGACATGGCGGACGTGATTGCATTCAACAATAATCATCATGCGCAGGAGCTGCAATATTTTGCTCAGGAATTTCTTCAGCGGGCAGCAGCCAAAGGTGGGCTGGAGGAGAAAGCCTATCTCGATGCATTGGCGAACGACCGCCGCTATGCGCGAGAAGAGGGCATCGATCAGGTCATGAAGGAGCACAAACTCGATGCATTGGTTGCGCCAACCGGCGGCCCGGCATGGTTGACCGACTTCATCAACGGCGACCATTCCGGCGCCAGTTTTTCTTCGCCTGCTGCCGTTGCCGGCTACCCGCACGTCACGGTGCCGGCCGGGCAATTGCATGGGTTGCCCGTCGGCCTGTCGTTCGTGGGCGGCGCGTTCAGCGAAGCAACCCTGATACGATTTGCCTATGCCTACGAACAGGCAAGCCTGCAGCGCAGGCCGCCAAGTTTTCCAAAGAGTGTTTCGTTGGTAAGAGTGTGAATTTCGCCTGAAAGTCAGGGCAGGGGGAAGATCAGGCAAGTTGTCGTGGCATGGGCATAAATTTTGCCCTCGGCATCAAAAATCCTGCCCTCTGCAATGCCGACACGTGCCCCGACCTGAATGACTTTGCCTTCGGCCCGTACCGGGCCGATCTTGTCGGTTAGTGCGCGAATCAGATTGACCTTCAATTCCAGCGTGGTATAGCCGGTGCCTTTGGGCAGCATGCTCTGCACTGCGCAACCGACCGCTGAATCCAGCAGGGTGCAGAAATAGCCGCCATGTACGCTGCCAATGGGGTTGTAGTGCTGCCGGCCAGGCGTTCCCTGAAACACAATGCGACCCGGTTCGCCTTCGATAGGCAGGAACTCCATGGTATGACCGATCGGTGCGGACGGTAACTCGCCGGACCAGATTCGCTGCAGGAATTCCATACCGCTGCTTTCCTTGAGTTGCTCCAGCGTGGCCAC
>DATBQE010000167.1:0-11838 GCA_036561005.1 Burkholderiaceae bacterium
CGTGTCAGACGTCGGCAGGCGAACCGCCAAAAAAATAGTTTGCCTGCAGCCTGCCTCTTCCGCCACAAACGATGCAGGATAAAAATGGCTTGCCGACCGGGTATGCTACGTCAATCCTGCAAGCAGTGGCAAAGCGTTTGGATTGGGACATTGACATTCGCTACATGCCCTGGCTGCGCGTGGTGGCAGATTCGAAAATGGGGCAATGCGACATCGCTTATACCGTACTCAAGCGACCTGACTACGAGGAATTTCTCGTCTTTCCGAGAAATTGGGTTCTTGAACAAAAAAACGTCCTGGTTGTATTGCGTACAAGTGACCTCCGTTTCAACGGAAACCTCGAACAATTCATGCGGCTTCACACGATTGGCCTGTATCGCGACAAGGCCGTGGATGCGCAATTCGAAAAGCTTCGCAGGGCGCCGTGGGCTCGTATCGAATTGGCGAACGACCCGAGCCAGAACTTTGCCAAGTTGTTCATGAATCGATTTGAAGCCGCCATCGAAAACGATATGACTACAGTCTACGAAGTCGGCAAGCTAGGACGGCTCGACGAAATCGAAATTCTGTCGCCGCCGCTCAACATCACACCCGCGTATATTGTTTTTGCGAAAGCGGGTCGGCTCGCAAATTCCATCAACGAATTTGATGCCGCAATGGACAGCTTCATGCGCAGCGACGAAGTGCGTCTCCTGAATCGTCAATATTTCGGAGCCTTGAAGTAAGCCTGCATTGACGGTCATTCAGCGGAGGAAAGTGTGCTGAAATCGCACGACGCCTGATTTTTTGACAAAAGCAGGATATGCGCACTGTGTCTATAATCTAGCCTCCACATAGGGACATGAACATGGCAATCAGCCAATCGGAATACCTCAAGCTAGATGCCACCGCAATGGCCGCGCTGGTGCGCAAGGGCGAGGTTTCCGGCAATGAACTGTTGGCGTCTGCGCTGTTGCAATATGAAAGGGTCAATCCTCAGATCAATGCGATCAATGTTCTGATGCGCGAACAGGCGTTGGCACAGGTGCAGAAAAAATCGACGGGCTTGTTGGGCGGCGTACCCCTACTGATCAAGGATGCGACACAGGACTACGCAGGACTGCCGACATCGTACGGAAGCCGCGCATTTCGTCGTGTGGCGGCAGACAATCACTCACATATCGTGCAGCGTTTTTGTGACGCCGGTGCGCTGATTTTCGGGAAAACCAATACACCGGAGCTCGCTCTCAAGGCGATCACTGAATCGGCCGAGTTCGGCGTTACACGCAATCCCTGGGATCTCGACCGCACACCGGGCGGATCAAGCGGCGGCTCTGCGGCGGCGGTGGCAGCCGGGATTGTGCCGATGGCCGGGGCCAATGATGGCGGCGGTTCGATTCGGATTCCCGCAGCATGCTGCGGCCTGTTCGGCCTACGCCCTTCGCGCGGACGGGTATCGGTCGGCCCTGCCAGCGGGGAAGTCTGGGACGGTGCGTCAAGCGATCTGGTGGTTTCCCGCAGTGTACGCGACACGGCACTGGCGTTGGATCTGCTTGGCGGCGCGCAAACCGGCGATCCGTTCATTATCGCCCCTGTCGCCGGGCCATTTGCGTCCCTCGCGCGGCAAGATCCTGGGCGTCTGCGCATTGCTTTCAGCACGCGTTCTCCGATTGGGACACCCGTGCATCCGGAAGCCGTGGCCTCCGTGCAGAACGCGGTCGTACTGCTGCAGTCGCTTGGTCACGAGGTAGTGGAAGATGAGCCTCGTTATGATGGCGCCGAACTTGCGCGCTGCTATATCCACATGTACTACGGTCAGGTGGCGGCCACCATTGCGCAGGCCCGCTCACTCGGCGCGCGCAACCGCGACTTCGAAATGCTCACGCAGGTTTTGGGCGTACTGGGCAGGGCGATGAACGCCGGGCAATACGTAAGTAGCCAGCGCAAATGGAATCAATTCGCCCGGGCGCTCGGGGAGTTCTACGGCCGCGTCGACCTGTATCTGACGCCGACCATGGCGCAGCCGCCGATTCGGCACGGCGAGTCTGATCTGCCTTCGTGGCAGTACACAATGTTGAGCATGCTCCTGCATTCGGGCTTGTTGAATGTGTTCGCGCGCCTGGGACTGACAGACAGCATGGTCGATCAAATTGCCCGCGACAGCCTCAGTTTCTTTCCGTTCACCCAGCTCGCCAACCTGACGGGCACGCCCGCCATGAGCGTTCCCCTGTATTGGACCCCGCAAGGCTTGCCGCTTGGTGTTCAGTTCTGCGGCCCGTCCGGTAGCGAAGCGCGTTTGTTGCAGCTCGCCACACAACTGGAATCCGCACAACCGTGGCATCACCGAAGGCCAAAGCTGGCGAGCGCTGTCTGATTGGCCCCCGGTTGAGACCGGCGGTCCCCGAGGCTACAACGCCATGGTGATTTTGAAACCGACTCCAAGTCGATTTATTGAAGGCTCGCAGTAGAACCGGGGCAGCTTTTAGGCGCGCCCATGGCAGCGCGAGCGCCCGTATGGAGAGCGACCGCTGTACGGAACCGCCGGCAGTGGCACGAAAATACAGCCTTTGATGCTGAAGAACCCGTTCGGTACAAAAGCAGATCAGACCCTCGTGACACCATGAATTCCAATGCTCACAGGGCTTCGGCAAGCGCAGCATGCGCCTGCTGATCCGCATGATACGAAGAGCGTACCATCGGACCCGACGCCACATGGGTAAAGCCCATCTGTTCGCCCTTCACGCGCAGCGCATCAAACTCTTCCGGTGTCACATAGCGTTGCACCGGCAAGTGATGTGCGCTCGGCTGCAGGTACTGTCCGAGAGTCAGCATATCGATACCGTGCGCGCGCATGTCGCGCATGACTTGTTCCACTTCCTCCAGTGTTTCACCCAGGCCCAGCATCAGGCCAGACTTGGTTGGCACCTTCGGATGGAGCGCCTTGAATTGCTGCAGCAATTGCAGTGAAGTCGCATAGTCGGCACCGGGGCGCGCCTGCTTGTACAGACGCGGGGCGGTTTCCAGATTGTGATTGAAAACGTCGGGCGGCGTTAGCTCGAGGATCTCCAGAGCAGCGTCGACCCGACCGCGAAAATCCGGGGTGAGGATTTCGATTGTAATGCCGGGGTTAAGTTTGCGAGTTTCGCTGATGCAGGCTGCAAAATGCGCTGCGCCGCCGTCGCGCAGATCGTCACGATCGACCGAAGTGATCACGACATATTTCAATGCCATCGCCTTGATCGTGGCAGCGAGGTTTTTAGGTTCTTCCGCATCGAGCGGGTTGGGCCTGCCGTGGCCGACGTCGCAGAAAGGACAGCGGCGCGTGCAGATGTCGCCCATGATCATGAAAGTGGCCGTGCCGCTTTTGAAGCATTCGCCAATGTTAGGGCAATTCGCTTCTTCACACACTGTATGCAGCTTGTTCTCGCGCAAGATCGCCTTCAGGCGTTGCACTTCCTTGGTGCCGGTAAATTCCGCGCGTATCCACTTGGGTTTGCGCAGATATTGGCCCGGCTCGGTCGGCACGATCTTGATGGGGATGCGCGCCATCTTCGCCGCGCCGCGCAGCTTCTCTCCGGCTTGCACCGGGCGTGGCGAATTCTCTGGTTTGGCGTCGCTCATTACATCTTCCTTTGGCTTAACCGCGGAAATAACGTTGCGGCACGAACGGGGTCTTGGCCACTTCAACCGCCACCGGCTTGCCGCGCACGATGGCACTCAAGGCCGTGCCGATTTTGGCATGGGCAGTTTCAACATAGCCCATCGCCACCGGCGCATTCATCGTCGGGCCGAAACCGCCGCTGGTGACCTTGCCGATGACCTTGCCTTCGGCATCGACCAAGTCCGCGCCTTCGCGCACCGGCATGCGGTCCTTGACCAGGAGGCCTACGCGTTTCTTCGCCACGCCTTCGGCCAGTTGGCGCAAGATCACATCGGCACCAAGATAACCGCCTGGGCGCGCACCTTCGGCGCGGCGTGCTTTGGACAAGGCCCACGCCAGGCTCGCTTCAACCGGGGTGGTCGTCGTGTCCATGTCGTGCCCATAGAGGCACAGGCCGGCTTCCAGGCGCAACGAATCCCGCGCGCCAAGGCCGATAGGTTCCACTTCGGGCTGGGCCAGCAGCAGCCGCGCCAGTTCCTCGGCATGCGTCGCCGGCACGGAAATTTCGTAGCCGTCTTCGCCGGTATAACCGGAGCGGCTGATGAAGCATTCCACGCCGGCCAGCGTCGCCTTACCCGAATCCATGAAGACCATGCCGGCACAGTGCGGTGCCAGGCGCGCCAACACCGTGGCGGCAGCAGGACCCTGAAGGGCCAGCAAAGCACGGTCACTCAATTCCTCAACTGTGCATTTGCCGGCCAGATGCATGCGCATGTGCGCGATATCCTGCTGCTTGCACGCGGCGTTGACGACGACGAACAAATGGTCGCCGCCGTTCGATACCATCAAATCATCGAGAATGCCGCCCTGTTCGTTGGTGAACATGGCGTAGCGCTGGCAATGCAGACCGAGGTCGACGATGTCGACCGGTACCAGCGCTTCCAGAGCCGCGGCAGCGTTCGGACCGGACAAGCGCACCTGCCCCATGTGCGATACGTCGAACAGGCCCGCCTGGGCGCGCGTATGGTGATGCTCTTTCAATACGCCCATCGGGTATTGCACCGGCATCGAATAGCCGGCGAACGGGACCATCTTTGCGCCCAGCTCGACGTGCAGGTTATACAGCGGCGTACGCAACAGTTCCGTGGTTTCCATGTTCTTGCTTCCTTGTTATGTTCTATTTGAGTTCAATTGTGGGGGGGCAGTTTTAGCATTCAATGACATTGACTGCCAGGCCGCCGCGCGCGGTTTCTTTGTATTTGATCTTCATGTCGGCCCCGGTCTCGCGCATGGTCCTGATGACCTTGTCGAGCGAGACGAAATGGTGGCCATTGCCGCGCAGCGCCATGCGCGAGGCGTTGATGGCCTTGATCGAACCCATGGCATTGCGTTCTATGCACGGCACCTGCACCAGCCCGCCTATCGGGTCGCAGGTCAAGCCCAGGTTATGCTCCATGCCGATTTCGGCGGCATTCTCGACCTGCTCCGGCGTGCCGCCCATGACTTCGGTCAATGCACCGGCTGCCATTGAACAAGCCACGCCGACCTCGCCCTGGCAGCCGACTTCGGCACCGGAAATCGAAGCGTTTTCCTTGTACAGGATACCGATGGCCGCCGCACACAGCAGGAAGCGGATGACACCATCTTCGCTGGCCGCGGGATAGAAGCGATGATAGTAATGCAGCACCGCCGGCACGATACCGGCTGCGCCGTTGGTCGGCGCCGTCACAACACGACCGCCGGCGGCATTCTCTTCGTTGACTGCCAGCGCATACAGGTTGACCCAGTCCAGTGTGGTCAGTGGGTCACGCAAGCTCATCTCGGGTTGGCTCGACAGTGTGCGGAACAGTTCGGCCGCACGGCGCCGTACTTTCAAGCCGCCGGGCAGAATGCCTTCGGTGCGGCAACCGTTTTTCACGCAGTCCTGCATGACCTTCCAGATATTGAGCAGGGCGGCGCGCGTTTCTTCTTCCGTGTGCCACGCCTTTTCGTTTTCCAGCATCAACTGGCTGACCGACAGTTTGTGTTCATTGCACATGCGCAGCAATTCGGCGGCGCTCCTGAACGGATAGCGCAAGGCCGTGGTGTCGGGCACGATCTTGTCCTTGCCGGCCGCCTCTTCATTGACGACGAAGCCGCCGCCAACCGAGTAATACACCTTGTTCAGCAATTCGGCGCCATCCTTGTCGCAAGCAGTAAAACGCATGCCGTTCGGATGGAAGGGCAGCGAATTGCGCTTGTACATCAGCAGGTGTTCGCTTTCAACGAAAGCAATCTCTTTTTCGCCGAGCAAATTCAGCCGGTGCTCACTACGAACCGTTGCCAGCTTGGCTTCCACCGTGGTAGTGTCGACCAGGTCGGGTGCCTCGCCCTGCAGGCCAAGGATCACCGCCTTGTCGCTGCCATGGCCCTTGCCTGTTGCGCCGAGCGAGCCATACAGTTCGGCCTTCACCGAAACCGTCTGATCCAGCAGGCCGTGCTCCTTCAGGCGTGTGGCGAACAGCAGCGCAGCGCGCATCGGGCCCACAGTGTGGGAACTCGACGGGCCGATGCCGATTTTGAACAACTCGAAAACACTTATTGCCATGATCAGTTCCAGTCGTTTTTAGGTATCTCTCAAAATCGTAGCGAGCGGCTCAAGATCGCGCCGAGGAACGGAGCCGTACTGAGGTACGGTGAGCACCGCAGGCGCGAGATTGTGCCGCGCAGTAGATTTTCAGAGATGCCATCATTCGTAGTCGGATAACGGCGGACAAGAACAAACCAGATTGCGGTCACCGTAGACGTTGTCGACCCGTCCGACCGGCGGCCAGTATTTACCGCCCTGCTTGAGCGACTTCACAGGGAACACCGCTTGCTCGCGCGTGTAGGCACGATTCCACTCGCCGGTAATATCCATTGCAGTATGCGGCGCGTGACGCAGTGCGGTGTCCTCGGCCTTGATGCTACCGTTTTCCACCGCGCGGATTTCTTCGCGGATGGCAATCATGGCGTCGCAGAAACGGTCGAGTTCTTCCAGCGATTCGCTCTCGGTCGGCTCGATCATCAGCGTGCCCGGCACCGGGAAAGACATGGTCGGTGCGTGAAAGCCGAAGTCCATCAAGCGCTTGGCCATGTCGTCCACGGTGATGCCGGTTGCGTCCTTCAGCGGACGCAAGTCGACGATACACTCATGCGCCACGATGCCGTTTTCGCCCGCGTACAAAATCGGGTAATGCGGCGCCAGGCGGTGTGCGATGTAGTTGGCGTTCAGGATGGCCATTTCACTGGCCTGCTTCAAGCCCTGGCGGCCCATCAGCGCGATATAAGTCCATGATATCGGCAGGATACTGGCGCTGCCCCAGGGCGCGGCTGTCACCGGCGCAAAGCTGCCTTCGAGCATGCCGTGGCCGGGCAGGAATGGTGCGAGATGCGATTTGACGCCGATCGGGCCCACGCCAGGTCCGCCGCCGCCGTGCGGGATGCAGAAGGTCTTGTGCAAATTCAGGTGCGACACGTCGCCGCCGAATTTGCCCGGTGCGCACAGGCCCACCATGGCGTTCATGTTGGCGCCGTCGATGTAGACCTGGCCGCCGTTGGCATGCACGATGTCGCAGATTTCGCGGATCGCTTCTTCAAACACACCATGGGTCGATGGATAAGTCACCATCAGGGCCGCCAAGTCGCCGGCGTGCTGTTCAGCCTTGGTTTTCAGGTCGGCCACGTCCACGTTGCCGCGTTCGTCGCACTTGACGACGACCACCTGCATGCCGGCCATGTGTGCCGTTGCCGGATTGGTGCCGTGCGCCGAACTTGGGATCAGGCAAACATTGCGGGCACCTTCGCCGCGGCTCTTGTGGTACGCGCGGATCGCCAGCAAGCCGGCATATTCGCCCTGCGAACCGGCGTTCGGCTGCAGCGACACGGCGTCGTAGCCGGTGCATGCCACGAGCATCTGTTCGAGTTCGGTGATCAACTGTTTGTAGCCTTGCGCCTGTTCCAGTGGAGCGAACGGATGGATCGCGCCGAATTCCTTCCAGGTGACAGGAATCATTTCTGTGGTCGCGTTCAGCTTCATGGTGCATGAGCCGAGCGGGATCATGGTGCGGTCGAGCGCCAGATCCTTGTCGGACAGCATGCGCAAATAACGCAGCATCTGCGTTTCAGAATGATGCGTATTGAACACAGGGTGGGTCAGGAAGGCGCTGCTGCGAACCAGGTTGGCAGGAATGCGGTCGATTGCAACCGCTTCGCACGTCGCGAAATCGGGCGCTGCCTTTCCGGCGCCGGCAAACAGCGCCCACAGGGCTGCCACTTGTGCGCTGGTTGTGGTTTCGTCGAGCGAGATGCCGACATTGGAACCATCAACCTTGCGCAGATTGATGGCTGCAGAGCGCGCAGCATTGTGGATCTCTTGCGTGCGGCTGCCGGTGCGCACCGTGATCGTGTCGAAGAACGAACCAGTCGAGACTTCAAAGTCGAGCTTGCCCAATCCTTGCGCCAAAGTGGACGTCAGACGGTGTACGCGTTGGGCAATCGTCTTCAGGCCGGCCGCGCCGTGGTAGACCGCATACATGCTGGCAATATTGGCCAGCAGCACTTGCGCAGTGCAGACGTTGCTGGTCGCTTTTTCGCGGCGGATGTGCTGCTCGCGCGTTTGCAATGCCAGGCGATAGGCGGGATTGCCGTGACTGTCGATCGACACACCGACCACACGGCCGGGCATCAGGCGCTTGTTGGCATCCTTGGTGGCGAAATATGCCGCATGCGGGCCGCCGTAACCGAGCGGTACGCCAAAACGCTGTGCTGAACCGATAGCCACGTCGGCACCGAATTCGCCCGGCGGTGTCAACAATGTCAATGCCAGCAAATCGGCAGCAACGACCACCAGCGCATCCTTGGCATGCGCCTTGGCGACCGTGTCGGTGTAATCGTGAATGTCTCCGTTCAGTGCAGGGTATTGCAACAGCACGCCGAAGCAATCGAGCGTGTCGAGTGCTGTGCGATGGTCGCCAACGACAACGTCGATGCCGATCGGCGCCGCGCGCGTCTTGATTACGTCAATGGTTTGCGGGAAGCAGTCTTGCGAGACGAAGAACACTGTGCTCTTGCTTTTGGACACACGCTGGCAGAACGTCATCGCTTCGGCGGCGGCGGTGGCTTCGTCGAGCAGCGACGCATTGGCGATTTCCAGCCCGGTCAGGTCGGATACCATGGTCTGAAAATTGAGCAGCGCTTCCAGGCGGCCCTGGGCGATCTCAGGCTGGTAGGGCGTGTAAGCCGTGTACCAGGCCGGGTTTTCCAGCAGGTTGCGCAGAATGACGGTCGGCGTATGGGTGTTGTAATAGCCCATGCCGATGTAAGAGGTGAACACCTGGTTTTTCGACGCAATCGCTTTCAACGCGTCCAGCGCTTCCGGTTCGCTCATGGCAGGGCCGATGTCGAGCGCATCGTGACGCAGGATGCTGTCCGGCACGACCTTCTTGATGAATGCGTCCATGCTATCGAAGCCAAGCTGGGCCAACATGGCCTTTTGCTCGGCTTCGCCGGGGCCGATATGCCTGCCGACAAAATCGCTGTGTTGTTCCAAATCCGCCAATGCGGACCTAACCTGACTCATGGTATCCCTCATTTTCCGTCCTGATTCAAACCTGTCCAAAACCTGTTACCGCAATGCCTGTGCTGTCTGCTCGCGCTGCTTAATCGAGGTCCTTGATGTACGCAGCGTATGCGGCTTCATCCATCAAACCGTTCAATTCGGCGGCATTATCGACCTTCATCTTGAAGAACCAGCCCGCGCCCATTGGGTCTTCGTTGACCTTGCCCGGTTCGTCGTTCAACAGCGCATTGACTTCGACAACCGA
Source organism: Burkholderiaceae bacterium (assembly GCA_036561005.1). GTDB lineage: Bacteria > Pseudomonadota > Gammaproteobacteria > Burkholderiales > Burkholderiaceae_D > PKWO01. The sequence continues at coordinate 9,424 of DATBQE010000167.1, forward strand.
ACCAGTCGTCGGCATGTTGATTTCGCCGGCGGTCTTGACCGACTCGATTACGGCAGCTTCTGCACCCTTTTCCAGGGTTGCACCGACTTCCGGCAATTGCACAAACACCAGATCGCCAAGATGGCCTTGGGCGTAATCGGTAATACCGACCGTGACCAGGCCGTCAGCCTCGGTACGCAGCCATTCGTGTTCTTGGGTGTAGTGGGTTGTGCTCATGGAACAATCTCCTTCGATTAGTGTGGGACGCCGTGCTGCAAGCGCCATCTGACAATGTTGACGATCATTTTCCGGCCGCTTTTTGCGCATTTTTGGTAATTTTCAAACCTGCAGCAAAGGCGTTTGAATAACCGGAAATTCTAGAATGCTACAGATTGTTTGGGTATTCAATCGGCTGGCTAAAATATTCTCAAAGCAAGGAGAATTGCAAAAATATTTGCATAAATAAAAATTTATAGACAAATATTTTTATAAAACTCAATGCATTGATACGACCCCGCCGCGCGCCATAGGGAGAAAGCCGCCCGGAGGCCGCCGGAAAACACGCAAAGTAAAAGGGTAAGGAAAGGGAAGGAAAACGAACGACAGTCGGACTATTTGATAACCGACCATTCAGGCGCGTGGGAGGCCTTGGAGAATTCCGTCGAATCCTGGATTTCGTAGGCAATATTGGTCAGGAACAGAATATCGCGGTAGGCGGAAAGATCGAATCCCTGACGCCGTCCGTCGCGGTCGTCGATCAAGAGATTTTCCATGAAAGGCACCAAGTCTGCGGTACCCCATAACTGGGTGATTTTCTTCAATAGCACCGGGAAATCTTCCAGGCTGCGCGATTTTTGCAGCAGTTCGCCATCTTCCCACGCAATGACTTTGCCGTTGAAAATCCGCTCGAAGCGCTCCGTCAGCTCCAGGTATTTTTCCTTGTTGCCGACCATGCGGTACAGATCGAACAGGTAAAGCCAGGGCAAGGGCGAACTTGGCCGTTCCGCACCCCAGTTCGATTCGAGGATCTCGATTGCACGTTGCGGCTGCTGCATGTCCATCCAGAATTCGGCCTGCTGAATTTCATCCAGAATTTCTTCTGCATCAGGCAGCGCGGAACGTATGTTGCCAGTGAATTTGTAGTCACCTTCGACCGGCTCCTGTTCAGGCGCACGCGGCAAAACGAGAGTCGACACGAAATCATCTTGCTTCGGTGCGGGCGGTGCGACATCCTCGTCGACAATTTGCCTGAACTGCGGTTTGAGCGGCGTCACCAGCCTCACTTCGGGCTTGGCGATGGGCTGGTCTAGGAAGTCGTCCGCCTCCTGTTGCAAAACCGTGCGCTGCTCGGGCACCGAATTTTCCTCATGCTCAGGGACGATTTCTTCCCAGGAATGGTTGATGCCAGCCTGAATTTGGCGTGTGCGCCATAACAACCAGCCGATTGCTACAAAGCTGGCCAGCAGCAGGAAATAGAGATAAACCAGCGAACCGTGCGATTCCTTTTCCTTTTCGGCTGCGGCAAGGTCGGCCACGTGTTTGGCGTTGAGTTGCTTCAGCTCTTCCGTCTGCGTCTCCAGACGCTGGATTTTCGCCTGCAATTCCTTCAGGGCCAAGTCGTTGGCCGACGCTAGGGGCTGCACTGCAGGTGCAGCCGACGCGGCCGTTGCCGCAGTTGCTGCCGCAGTTGCAGCGTCCGCCGCGGGCGCCGGCACCGCCGGCTGCACATCAAGGTCGGCGTTTTCGCCGCGCAGACCGTGGCTTAGTGCAAGGCGCATGCCTTCAACACCGTTGAGGCTATCGTCAACGCTGGGGTCGCTTCCAAGATGGAGCACATTGCGCAAAGCCTTGGCGGAATTCTTGGCGCGGCGTTTTTCTTGAGCCGGGCTTTCACCGGCACGAACCGGTGCAGTCTGGATTGTTGCTATAGGTTTGGCCGGCACTACCTCGGTGTCGGGACGGTGACGCCGCGATTTGCGCGGCGCAGGCGCAGCGTCGCTTGCCGCCGAAGGCCTTGAACTCACACCGACACCGGTAGAAGAGGCAGCCTGCGAAACGTTTGCAGCGTTAGCTTGTGAAGATATTGAAGGCAAGTTTGCAGGTGGTTGCAAATCGAGCAGAATCTGATAGTCGCGTCGCGTTTGCGAAGAGCAAACATACTCCACAGTCAGCACCACGGCCGGTTCATTGACCGATTCCCTGGTCGACATGTAAAGCGTCGCATCGGCATTGTGCACGCTGAGGCTGATGTTGCCCAGGCGATTGCCGTCAATCGTGTTCAAGCTCGCCTTGAAGCAACGATTTTCTATCTCACCACCTGTATTGACCAGCCCGACAGTCGCCAGCAATGGTTGACCCAAGGCAGATTTGGCCACCAATTCACCCAAGCCGACGGCCATCGCTGCGTTACCGAGAGTTGCCAGTAGCAGAAAAAGC
>DATBQE010000168.1:0-10104 GCA_036561005.1 Burkholderiaceae bacterium
ACCGTTGGCCGCAGTGTCGCCCTGTACCCCTGAGACGGCAACGAACATGCCGTCGGCAGGCACGGCGGCGCTGCTGATGACGATGTTCGTGCCTTTGCTTGCCGTCGCCGCGCCCGTGATGGTCGATTGCGGCGCGTTCACATGATGCAGGTGGACCGGGTAGCGCCCGACAAATGCCTGGCCGAACTTTTCCAGTTCCACGCCCACCAGTTGCAGCGTGGGCGTCGCTGCACTTGGCGGGCTGTGCATCGCGACCAGGTGAGCGCCTGCATATAATCCCTCGTGAACCACAACGTTGCCGCCACCAGTGTAAGCCCCGCCGTTTGTGCCGTTCGAATTGAGCAGCGCGAAGGTGCCGCCCGAGGTGCCGCTACCCGGTGTGGACGAGACGACGGTCCATGTGCCGTTGGCGGCAGTATTGCCCGCCACCGAATTGATCGCCACCTGCTGACCGTTATTCGGAACAGGCGTGCTCGGTGGAACGGTGATCACGATGGGGCTCGCATTGCTGGCGCCGGCAATGGCATAAGTCTGGAGCGATCCTTCTGGAACGACGGCCGTTCCGCTACCTGGTGTATAAGCCTTGCCGGCGATGCCGTTCGCGCCCTGCAATGCGAAGCTGCCGGCGGCCGTGGCCGTGCCCGGTGTGGATGCGCTCACCGTCCAGGTGCCGTTGGCGGCGGTATTACCCAGAACGCCGCCGACCGTCACCTGGTCGCCATTGGCGGGAACCGGCGAGCCTGCCGGCACGGTGATGACGACAGGGTTGGTATTGCTGGCGCCGGCAATGACAAAGGGCCTGCTGCCGGCTATCGAAGTCAGCTTGATGTTGCGCGACAGCAGCGCCACTTCTGCACGTTCGTCGATCCCGTAGTTGCGCGTTGAATTGTCGTAGAAGCTGCGCGCCTGGTGGCTCACCACGATGGGCTTGCCGCCGGCGATCACCGTCTGCGTGGTCGCGGCGGGGAAGAAGCCCGGCGTGGGCGCCAAGCCGCCGTAGTGGTAGTGCTTGAGCGGCGTGGCGGGGCACAGCGTGATCTGGCTCACCGTTTGCGGCATATTGGCAATCGTGTAGGCCGGGACGCCGGTGACCGCCGGCGTGGGCGATATCCCGCTATCGGGGTTGGCGACCGGTTTGTTGCCGCATACCTGCACGATTTCCGTCTGGTGTGAAGAGAAACCGGTGGTGGCGACCGCGATCCAGTCGTTCACCTGCCAGTCCACCACGCGCGCCAACGTCAGCACCGTGGCGGGTGTGGTGGTTGGCACGGGTGCGCTGACGTTTTCTGTGTCGTTGTATTTGGCCGGGCCGGCAGGGGCCGCCAGGTAAGTCCAGCTATTGGTGCCGTACAGGGTATTGATGTCGGCCGGCCCGGAAATCCCCTTGGCCCCATACAATGCCAGCACGCCGCCATCCATCACGGTAATGTCGCGCGCGTTGGCAATGAGGTCATTGTGCGTGGGCGGCAACGCTGCCGAAGCGTGGCCCGCCATGACAATGGTGATCTGCCCCGCAACCGGCTTTGCAGTCGTGCCGGCCAGCATGGCGCCGCCGTTTTGGATCAGAAAGGAACTGGCATACAGCGTCGTTGCATGGCCGCCGCCGGGGTCGCTGACTGTCAGCGTGCCACCCTTGCCGACTATCACCGGCATCAAGGGGCTAGCCGCATTGAACGCTGCCACGTCGCCTGTTCCGATTGTGACGGCGCTGCAGGACGAGCCCGCACCGATGGCAAGCACGGTGACCGCAGAGTTGGGCCCTTGCGCAGGAAGCGATGTCTGGCAGGTGGTGAGCGCTTGTGTCAGCGACATGGGTTGCGCTGCGCGGGCCGAAAGCGGCACCAGCGACAATGACAAAGCCAGGGTCAGGGCAAAGCCTGCGGCCCGGATAAATCGTGGATGAAGGCCGTCCTTGTCATGGTGCATGCTGTCTCCTCTGTGGGCTTTTTGGCGTTGGTTATGCATGGGTTATGCGTTGATATTGCGTTGATATTGCGTTGCTGAAGCGATGGCATTGCGTTGCTTGAGTTCGCTTGGCTGATACCTGGGCAGGCGCGGATCGTCCCGGCCTGGCGGGCGCCGCCTCACGGCATCGCTATCGCGCCGCATGGCGCAAGCGCATTTGCGCGCCGGCCGTGATGGCAGCGCCGGGGTAGGCGTGGGCTGAAAAAGACGCATTGTGCTGCGCGTCGACGCATGGCCGATGAATGCATGGCTTCCCCCTTTGTTGGCAATCCACGCACAGGCAATTTAACAATTGCAGCGTGGCGATTTATTATTGGCTCGAATTGACGGTCTTGGCTGCCGTTGCAAGATGTTGCTGACACCATGTTGTTGACACCGTGCCGTTCACAACAGGTATACGGCATGTGAAGTGCATCAGAGTAGCTGCAAACTTTGACAGGGTGTTTACAGTGCAGCACAGCGTAAGCTGCCACCGGCCGGTCGGGTTAGACGCGACCTAACCCCGGTTACAGATCGTGCCCCGGCAACGGGCGCGTGCTGAAGCGATGCGCTTCAAGCCTCCTTGTTCAACCAGGCGCTTTTCATCCAACCGACTGCACCGTTCTCCAGCTTGCCGTCCAGGCTGTGCGAGATCTGCACCTGCAACCATTCCTGCTTGCTCAATGACGACGTTTTGAAATACGCACCGCCCCAGAATGTTTCTATTTCGTTCTGGTTTCCGCCTTCGGGCGAATGTGCAATATTGAGCGGCCGTTTGAACGGTGTGCCGTCGTCGATGAGGTAGCCCTTGTTCAGCCAGGCCGATTTCATCAGCCAACTATTGCCGATCTCGATGTCCTCGTTGTCCGCCTTCTGCAGCGTGACCCAATGCCAGCCTTTTGCGTGCTCGGCTTCGGCGGTCTGCGCAGCGATGACGAAGCGGCCATTGAAAGAGCCGATTGCATTTGACGATACGGCGCCATAACCGGAGGCACCGGATACGCCGTACATGAACAGCGTCTTCGCGCCGCCGCCGTAGACCGTGGGCAGCGCTACGTCCTCGTTCTCGTCGGCTTCGGTGATGCCGGTCGAGCCGCCATGCGCCAGCTTGTAGCCCGCTTCGTGCGACTCCGCTTCGTCGCCCAGCGGCTGCGCCTTGGGCGTGTTCTTGCCCTTGTTGAGCTTGTCGTATTCTTTTTCGCCGTCCACCTGCTCGAATTCATCTTCTATCGTGTACGGCGCCGCGCCGACCTGCGCATAGCGCGATTGCACGCTGCCCTTGTGGCGCGAATTCTGCACCGGTTTGCCGTTGACGTCGTAGCGGAAAAAGTCGAACTCCAGATCGGCGTTGAGCTCGTTGGTGTTCTGGATCGCCTCGTTCGTCACCCGCACGTGGTAATAAACGACATAACCGGCCAGCACGCTCGACTTGACGAATTTTTCCACGAATGCCAGATGCTTGGCATTGGCGTCGGCGGTGATCGGATACAGATTGATCGCATTGCCGGGCCCACCCAGATCGCCGTTGAGCAAATGCCCCTTGATGTATTTATTCGGATTGGCGATCTTCTTCACGCCGGCATTGGGCAACTGCGCCATCAGGTTCTTCTGCGCCGCGTCGGCCGGTTCGGAACCGGCCTGGTGGTCTTGCGACAGCGGATTGGCAATGATTTCCTTGCCCACCGTGTCCGACACCCCGTTGACTGCCACGCTACCCGGCACGAACAACACATTGGTGCGAAATGCGCCGTCGCCGGTGCCCAGCATGCGATAGGCAATCTCGCCCTGGCCGACCACGTGCTTTTCATACGTCGGGTTGATCTCGTAGCGCACCCGCGCCTGCGGCTTGCCGGCATCGACCAGTTTGATGTTCTTCAACTGATATTGCTTTTGCAGCGCCAGCAATTGCAATTCAATGCTCGCCGAATCGGTGGCGGCGGCGAGGATGGCATCGATCTGCGCATCGACCAGAGCGGCCTTGTCCTCCACCTGCTGCTTTTTTTCGGCGTCGGCGGGCAGGGCGCCCGCACTGGGCGTCGGCTGAGTATTTTCCTGCTCCTTGGCCCCGGCCTTTCTCTGGCCTTCTTCCGGCTCGGGCAAGGTCACCTGATCGGCCGCTTGCGCCTCTGCCGCGCTGGGCGTGGCGCCCGTTTGCCCATTCGCACTTTCCCCTTCAAGCTGCAACGGTGCGGCAGTGCGCGCCTGCAGCGGCGCGCGCGCGGCGCCTTGATGGCCTAGGCCTTGCAACCTGCGCCGTTGCGCCACGGCATGCGGCCCGGCGTCTATGCGCTGCGCCAATGCCGCCATCTGCACCGCGCGTGCACTGGCGTTCATCATCGTGCCGCTGCCGGCCAGGGCTGCGGCGGCCGGCCGGCGATCTTCAAAGGCGCCATCGGCGGCCAGCGCGCGGTTTTTTGACTGCAGCGCATGCCCGCCTTCATGGTCTCGTTCGGATCGAAATGTTTTCACGCCTGGGCCTCCCGTCCCTGCATTGCTCGCCGGCGCTGTCGCATCGCGCCGGCATTTTCCACGTCATCTTAACATCGCGTTTCAGCGTCAATACAACAATCGCGGTGCGAGTTGAACGAGCCGGAAATCCACTTTTTTGCGCGTTCCAAACAAGCTGTCAATATTGACAGGTAGGCCGGTGGCTGGTGCGCGCACCTGGAAGTCGTTTCAACATGGCCATGGCGTTGTTGCCGCTCCCAGTCGTACAAGTGTACTGCCTTCGCCGGGACGCCTAGCCCGGATATTTCACCGGATCGGCCAGAAATTTGAAAGGAAGGCATATGTCTACCGGGTTTTCAGTTTGCTGGCAATAGATCCAATTTGTACTGTTGGCCTACGCGGATGCTGGCACACGATTCGCGGCCATTTTGTGTCCCCGCTTCGCGCCAATAGTCCAGCTATTGGCTTGGCGCGGAAACACAAACTGTCTCGCGACTTGTGCGCCATCATTCCGCGTTCCGATGAAATATCCGGGCTAGCCACGCTCATTTTGCAACGACTTGCTTCCCTGCCTCCCATCGAACCAATGCAAGCTGTCAAGGATGACAGCTTGTTTGTACTTTTCCCTCAAATGCATCATGCGGATAACCTGCCAAGGCCGGCCCGGCCGGCGCGGGTTTGTGCCGCGTTTCCCGGGCGAGATGTAACCGGGGCAGCGGCGCGGCGGGTTTGGTTGCGCTCCCCGCTCAATGCATGGCCGCAGGTGCCGCGTATGCATTGGCGCAGCAACCGGGCTCGCCTTATGACCATCCCTTTCATGCACCTGCGCCACGTGCGCGCCCAAGGAGAATGCCATGCCCGCCAATGCCACCCCGTCCTACAACCAGACGCAAATCATCTATACCTTCACCTTCTCGGTCAGCGCTGTCGGCGGGCTCTCGTTCGACAACACCGGCGGGGTTGGCCTTGCCACCATGCAAGCCTATGCGAGCCGGGTCGAATCGCAGATTCTCGCCGACACCACAATCCAGGGTTTGATCGGCGCCGACTGGGTGCCGGTCTGGGGTCCCGTTGTGTATTCGGAAGACACCAGCGCTCCCACCATTCATGCGGACAACACCATGGGGTGCTACTACAGCCCATCGAATAATCTGTTCGTTATCCCCATTGCCGGCACCAATCCGAACTCGCCGTTTGACTGGCTCAATGAAGACTTCGAGGTCGGCACACTGGTGGCATGGTCATCCATCGGCGGTACAGGCTCCGGCAACATCTCAACGGGGGCCGCGACAGGACTGAACATTTTATTGAACATGACTTCGCAGAGCGTCACGCTGCTCGCGGCATTGTCCGATTACGTCACGACCAACAAGATTACCAACGCGCAGGTTGCAGTCGGCGGGCACAGTCTTGCGGGCGCGCTCTCGCCCTGCTTTGCGCTGTATATGTACAACAACCCCAGCTTGTGGAATCCGACCGGCCAACTGACCCTGAGCGCCTATCCCACAGCAGGCCCCACGCCGGGCGACGCCGACTTTGCCACCTATTACAATAGCGTGATTACCGCCAATGGGATTACCTACTCCAGCCTCTACAACACCCTCGACGTCATACCCTTGGCGTGGGAATCCGATGAACTGGAGACGATTCCCACGATCTATGACGCCAGCATCGTTCCGCCTTCCGGATCGAATCCATCCGACGATTTCATGGGCATCTTCACCTGTGGCCTGCAACTCAATGCCGCCCAGGCGTCGAAGGACTGGCTTGGCATTCCTGTCAATCCCTATACCCAGGTTTCGACAGGGCGCAGCACCGTGGCGGGCACCTTTGATCTGGATGTGGACGCCGCCGTGGTCAAGAAACTCAAGTATGTCAGCGTCGTGCTGCCCGGCTCACTGAAGGATTTCGCACCGACCCTGACGAATGTGGCCCGCTTTGCTGCCCAGGCCGCCGCGCAGCACACCACAGCGTATCCGCCCCTGCTCAACATCTCGGCGTTCGACACCGAATATTTAAATATTCTTGCGGCCAACAAGCCAACGTCAAGCGTCCAGGTGGACGCCGTCCAGACAACCGTCAGGCGCGTTACCGGCGTAGACCTCGGCGCGATTGACGGCGATGTGTTGGCCAAGGCTGCGCGATAGACAAGGCACGCATCATTGGGCAAACGGCGCGGCAGGCGGGTGGCGCACATGTTTTACACGGTCGTGCGCCTGCCCGCAGAGACGACCTGACATGTCGATGGTCGACGTTGCGGCCGCCTGTCAGAAATGACAGCTGCGGCCGAGATATTCGCGTGTTAGCTTGCAAAAATACCCTGCCTATGCTGCAGGGCAACGGCAACATGGGGAGCGTCGCCGATGAAACTTGTTGATCTGCTCGATACAATCATTGGCTACTTCGACATTGCGCGCGGTGCCAGAGCCCACGCGCTGGCGCATAAAAGTGCGGTGAAGATACGCGTGTTGCCGCAATACGCCACCGTGGTGCTGGCGGTCTACGTGGAACCCTACCTCAAGGTCTACAAGGAAACCGGCCATTGGCCCACTGTGGAGTTGGGCCGCTTCATTTTCTCGCTCTTCATCGCGCTGATGGTATTTCCCCCGCTCTATCGGCAAACGGTGCGCACCGGCGGTCACATATTTGTCGAACTATGCCTGATATTTTCGGCGGCGCTCGGCTGGCGCGATCTGATCGGCCAGATAATGTAGAAACCATTCCGGTTTCAGGATGACTGCGTGGGAATATTGATATGAATCTTTACACTCTGTTCAGATTTTCGCGCCATCCCAATTTCGCCAAGTTTTTGGCGCAGGTTGATGAATCCGTCACGACCAGGGGCGTCCTGCTCGTGCCTTCGCTGGAATACGCCCGCTTCAATGCAGCGTTTCAGAAAATTTCAATTCGTTGGCGCGATTCGTATTGGCCGGACATCGTCAGCGACGATGAGAAATTCGATCATTACCGCGAATATCAAATCAGGTCGCGCGCAAACAGCGACGCCGCGCCGTTCAGCATCGCCCTGCTGTTTCATGACGATGAAGTCGAAACAATCCGGCAGCGGCTGGCGAACCTGCCGCAATATGTAGACATTGACCAATGGCGTTGCCGCGTCATTGTGTCGTTCACATCCCCGGCGCAAGCGCATGCATTCGAGTTGAAGGATCTTCGCCTGAAAGACGGGCGAATCGGCGGGGCGCTGCAGGACGCCACAGGCCAGGTTTATGCCGTCACCGCCGGCCATGTGCTCGAAGGTGTCGCCGATGTGCCGGACAAGACAGGCGCAATGTACCAGGTGCATTCCTGTTCGGTCCCGCCGCAATCGAACGGACATTGCAAGATCGATTACGTCAAGAAACCCATTCCCGATGTCGCACTTGTCGAGCTGAACCGCACCCTTGTGAACCAGTATCGGCGGCTCGATCAAATCGACACGATCGCCGATCTCGACATCGATCAGCACGTCGATTTCATTGACCAAAGCGGGCAGCTTGTCGCCTGCGCAATCGAAGGATTGGGTTTGACCAGGTCTCTATATATCGACACCGATGCCCATTGCTACCAGCGCCTCGGCGTGCTGAGAAAGCGCAACACCACCTACTTCGGCGCCGTATCCCGCCCCGGCGATTCCGGTTCCTGGATCGTCTCCGGCGATAGTTCTTCGTCGGTACGCGGCTGGGCGGGCATGCTGTGCGGAGGCGACAACAAGTGGTCGTACTTCTGCCTGGCAGACGAGATTCTCGCGCACTACAGTGCACAGGCTGCATCGATGACTTTGACGCTGGTGTAGCGGATTGCCGATCAGGCCACATCGCCCTTGCGGCAACTTCAATCGAACAAGGTCACCCTATCGCCAGCCGAAGGCCGGCAACCCTCGGCCACCGGCGTCCAGCCGCGATGCACGACGATTTGCCCGCTGTTGTGGCAAATTTCGATACGCTCGCTCGCGGCAAACCGTTGCCTGATGAAGGCTTCGATGGTGGAGGGCAGGCTGGTTTTGATGCGCAGCGCGTAGCGGTCTGCTTCGGGGTGGTCGTCGAGGTGGAGCAGGGGAATGGCAAACGCGCCCATCATCAGCAGGTGCGATCCAACTTCCACCGGTTCGGGAGTGTAGCCCGATTGCGCGAGCCAATGCTGGGCGCTGGCGCGCAAATCGTCGCCGTCATGCAAACCGCCCCACGCGACGGCCAGCATTTCGATCACCCACTGATTGCAATTCTGGTAGCGCGTGCTGAACGGGTAGGCGTTGGCGCTGTAAGTCCTGGCGAGGAGGGAGAGGGCGCGCGGCCCGTCGAGTGCGGCTTTGCGCAAGGCCTGCGCGGCATCGGCCGGCAGGCGGATGATGGAAATGTAGCCCAGTGCTGGGTCGTCGCTGCCGGCAGCAAACCCTGCCAGGCCCTGATCGTAAATGCGCGGATTGCCCTCGTCGCAGGCGTAGTAGAGCTGGCGCGCCGTCCACGTGCCGGCATCATTGCGCGAGAGGATCGCTGCGTGCGAATAGCGGATGTGAAAGCGAGCGAGATCAAGCCCGGAGCGGCTGATGAGCACCGTGTCGCTGCCCGACGCGTTCAGTGCATCGCGCACCACGGCGGCAAAGCGCAGGATATGGTCTTGTTGGTCTGCGCTGATTTTTTGCGTGCGGTCGCAAAAGGCGATCGACGCCGCGTTGCCGTTGGTGCTCGATTGGGCATGCGCCTCATTTGCCGCACCAGCCGCGCCAACCAAAACCGCCGCACCCGCCGCAATGTTTGCGGCAAGCGCGAGCGAAACGCCAAATCTCAACCCTTGACCTTGTGCGCGGAGAGTTCGTCGTACCAGTCGTCGTTGAGGGCGAGGAAGAAGGCGGCATGGGTGTCGCCATGCTCAAACGCGATGCCGTAGACACGCTGCTGCGTGTGCACGGCGTCGCCCTTGTGCAGCCGCTCCTTGTCGATGACGGCTTGCGGCACGTCGAGCATCACACGCTCGGCCGTATCATTGGCCTGCAGGGTGATGCGCGCCACACCGGCTTTTTCCGGCACCATGGCCACGTCGATCACATGAAAATCGCGGTCGGCAACTTTTCCGTCGCTCGAACTGTTGCTCGAATGGTGCAGCGAATCGGAAATGCTGCCGCTCGAAGCGGAACCTGCGCTGGAGGCGGACGATGCAAAGCTGTCGGCACGCGCATGCAGCGAGGCGCTGAGGGCGACGGCGATGCAGGCAAAGCGGAGTAGTGGCGTCATCGTGGTTTCCTTGTTGAGTGAAGATTCGCCGCATGCCTCCTTCGTCGCCTTGCCGACATATTTCTTTGGCGCAAATTGCGGGGCATTGCAGCACCCGATGATTTTAACCCCAGGACGCCTTGTGTGTGTGGGCAGGTGGTAAATGGCTCGTGATTTGGATGGAACCGGACTTGAAGGTGGCTCGCTGGCGCGCTCCGGCCCTTGTTGCACCAGGGGCTGCAGGACGCCTCAGTCTTTGCGACTGGCGCCAGGGCTCTGCGACCAACCGTCGCTAGTTGGTGCGACTGGACTACTTGCTGTGCCGGAGTGTATTGCATGCGGCATCGCGATCCAGGCGCATGGCGGGGATTATGTGTGAATTGATAGGGGGTGACCTTGCCCCTGTTTTCCGTATCCCTTAGCTGCGGACATTATGCTGCCAGCTTGGTCTGGCTGGCGAGCCATTTCTCTTCGAACTTCATCGGACTGACGTACCCCAGGGTTG
>DATBQE010000169.1:0-5072 GCA_036561005.1 Burkholderiaceae bacterium
CCGGTGAATCAGCCGGCATTGAATTATCTGAATAATTGGTATGCGGGTGCGCCGACTGGTGGCCTGCAGAATTTCATGGCGCCGCAGCAGGGCGTGTCGTCGCCGCCTTTGTCCGGCGTGAGCGGACCGAATGCCCTGAGCAGTTTTTCGCCTTCGAGCGGTGGCGGCGGATTGCCGATACGGCCGGTCGGCGGAGTTGGTTTCGGCGCCGGCGCGCCTTCTGCCACGGGCGGTTTTGGCGCGCCGGTTTTTGGTCAACTCGGCGGTCAGTTTGGCGGTGCGTCTTCGGGTGCCGGTGTCGGCAGGTTCGGTGGGCCGGTTGGTGGGTCTTTCGGTACCTCACTCGGTAGCCCGGTCGGCGGCGCTTCGTTCAATGGCTTTGGTTCGATTGGTGCGCAGCGTGGGCCACTTGGCCCTTATGGGTTTGGCGCGCCATCGTCGATGCGCGGGTCTGGCGGTGCGGTTTCCGGATTCGCATCGGGTGCCGGGCCTTACGGCGGCGCGCAGGGGATGGGTGCTGCGTCGCCAGGCGGCGCGTCGTTCGCGATGCGTGTGCCGTTTGCGCCGGGTATTGGAACCATTAATGGGCCCGGTATTGGGCCGAGTATTGGCCCGAACAACGGACCGCAGATGCGGCCTGGGCAGTTGGTGCCGAATCCGCAGCCGGGCCAGATGCCGGTTGATGGCGGTGCTGCCACTTTTGCCTGGTGATGTATGCCGACCAAGGAGCAGGTGCGCTTCTGGTTGAACGAACAGATCAAGCGGCGCAAACCGCCGCCGACGCCTGAGGAAATTCGGCGTCAGTTGGGATGGGAATTGAAGCGTAAGTAAATTCCTTTCCCGCCAGGAATTCGGTATGTAACGAGTTTTTTCGCTGCCATTGTTATGGCGGCATTGCCCCGGCCGTCTTGAGTGATGCGCGGGGCTCTTTTTTTACGGACGGGACAATCCCGAAGGAATCCCGCATGTTGATGACAACCGAAGATAAGCCGAAAGGCACCCACGGCGGTGCGCGCCCTGGTGCAGGGCGCAAGAAGGGCGTGCCGGACCGGAAGACGGCCGAGATGCAGCGCATGGCGGAAGAGTCGGGCATGACGCCGCTGCAGTATATGTTGAAGGTGATGCGCCAACCCGATCTGCCGAACGAATTGCCGCCCGATGCGGATGCCAAGGAGGTGTTGCGCTATCGCGAGGCGGTGGCGCGCCATGATGCGTTTCGCATGGATGCGGCGAAGACGGCGGCGCCTTATGTGCATGCAAAGCTTTCCACGGTGGAGATGAACGGCAAGGTGTCGGTGCGCACTTTGGCCGACGAATTGGCCGGCTTGAATGATGACGCTGAGCGCGACCCAGAAGGCGATTAAGCGCTGGCGCGCGGGCGGCCCGGCAAAGTTTGCCGCGGAAGCAATGGGCGCGGAGCCGGACGCGTGGCAATGGGAGGCGAGCCGGCTGCTGGTTGAACGGCGCAAGCTGTCCGTGCGTTCGGGCCATGGGGTGGGCAAGTCCACCTTTATGGCCTGGTGCATTCTGTGGTTTTGCGTGTGCTATTTCCCTTGCAAGATTCCGGCCACGGCGCCGACCGGGCATCAGTTGGATGACGTGTTGTGGGCCGAGCTGGCGAAGTGGCACCGGATTTTGACGGAACACTTGCCGCTGCTGGGCAATGAGTTTCAGTGGTCGGCGGGGATGTTCAAGTTAAAGAGCCATCCGAGCGAATCGTTTGCGGTGGCGCGCACTTCGCGCCCGGAACGGCCGGAGGCGTTGCAGGGCTTTCACTCGGAGAACATCATGTTTCTCATCGATGAGGCTTCCGGCGTTGCGGACAATGTGTTTGAGGTGGCCGAGGGCGCCTTGTCGACCGATGGGGCGTTTGTGGTGATGGCGGCGAACCCGACGCGGCAATCGGGCTATTTTTTCGATTCGCATCACAAGATGCGCAGCTTTTGGGCGGCGCTGCATGTCAATGGCGAAGATTGCAAGCGCGTGTCGAAGAATTATATCGACAGCATGGCCAGGAAGTATGGCCGGCAATCGTCGATTTACAAGGTGCGCGTGCAGGGCGACTTTGCCGCAGCAGCCGACGGCGTCATTCCGCTTGAGCTGTGCGAGTCAGCCAAGATTCGCGGCGTGGCCTTGAAGGACCGGGCGCCGATCATCTGGGGTTTGGACGTGGCGCGCTTCGGCGACGATTCGACGGCGCTGGCCAAGCGCCAGGGTAATTGGCAGCTTGAGAAAACGCGCGAGTGGTATGGCAAGGACACGATGCAGACGGCCGGCCTGATCAAGGCGGAGTGGGAAGCAACGCCGACGCATCTGCGGCCGGTGTCGATCAATGTGGATGTGATCGGCATCGGCGCGGGCGTGGTGGACCGTTTGAGCGAACAGGGCTTGCCGGTGTTTGGCGTGAATGTGGCGGAGTCTGCGGCGGCCAATATCGGCGAGGCGAGTTACAGCCGCCTGCGCGATGAACTCTGGTTCAAAGGCCGCGAGTGGCTTGCCGCACTCGATTGCAGGCTGCTCGACGACGACGACTTGATCGGCGAACTGACGACGCCGAAGTATTCGATTTTGTCGAACGGCGACATCAAGGTGGAAAGCAAGCAGGACATGAAATCGCGCGGCGTGAAGAGCCCGAACCTGGCCGACGCATGGCTGCTGACTTTTGCCAGCGACGGCGCGGGCAATTGGAGCAAACCTTTGAACTATCCCAAATTAGGAAATGCGTAAATGCCAGGTTTAACGGACGACCAGTTGAAGGCGATCACGGATGCAGAAATGCGCCAGTCGGTCGGCTATTGGGGCGGCAAGCTCGAAGAGATGCGCCGCAAGAACGAGTATTACTTCCTCGGTCTCGCCAAGGGTGATCTTGCGCCGCCGGAAATTGAAGGACGTTCCACCGTGGTCGATACGACGGTGAGAAATACCGTGCTGGGCATGATGGCGCCGCTGGTGAAGACCTTTTGCGGTTCGGAGAATGTGGTGGAGTTCCAGCCGACCGCCGAGGGCGATGTGGCCAAGGCGCAGCAGGCGACCGACTACCTCAACTATCTGCTGCACAAGAAGAACGCCGGCTATTCCATCATTGCGACCTGGATTCAGGATGCGCTGGTGCAAAAGAACGGCATTGTGAAGGTGTGGTGGGACAATTCCATCGTCGAAACGCGCGAGCAGTATAACGGCCAGACGGCGGTGGACCTGGCGATTTTGCTCGACGATGAAGAGATCGAGCCGATTGAAAAGAAGGAATACCCGGACCCGGAAGCGGCCAGGCAAAAGGAGCAGATGCTGCAGCAAATGGCGGGGCAGTTGCAGCAATTGGAGCAGGCGGCCATTCAGCAACCTGGGCAGCCGCCGATGCCGGACACGCCGGGCACGCCGCAGGGTCAGGGGCAACCAGCGCAGCCGAGCCCGGCAGAGCAGCAGTTCCAGCAGGCTTTGCAACACTACCAGCAGTTCCAGGCTCAGCCGCCTGTGATGTTGTATGACATCACGGTCAAACGCAGGAAAAGCGGCGGGCGCTTGCGCATCGAGAACGTGCCGCCGGAAGAATTTTTGATCAGCCGGAAGGCGAAAAATATTGTCGATGCGCCGTTTTGCGGGCATCGGGTGTCGCGCACGATTAGCGATCTCAAGGCGATGGGTTATCGCAACGTCGATGCCATCAGCAGCGACGACAGCAACGCGGCGCTGAACGCGGAGAGCATCGAGCGCATCGGCTTTGACGATGCCGATCCTTATACGCATGGCGAAGAATCGTCGCTTGATCCTTCGCAGCGGCGCGTATGGCTGACCGAGTGTTATCTGAAGGCCGATGTGGATGGCGACGGTATTGCGGAGTGGCGCAAGGTGGTGCGCGCCGGCGACCAGATTCTGGACAACGAAGAATGCGACGGGCCGCCGTTTGTGGCTTTGTGCCCTATTCCCTTGCCGCACCGCTTCTTTGGCTTATGCCCGGCCGACCTTGCGCTGGAGCCGCAGCGTATTCAAACCTCGCTGTTGCGTGCGCAGCTCGACAACGTGTATCTGCAAGTCAATGGCCGTTATTTTGCAGTGGAGAATCAGGTCAACCTCGACGACTTGCTGACTTCGCGCCCGGGCGGCGTGGTACGCGTGAAGTCGCCGGGTGCGGTGGGGCGGTTGGACCAGGGCGTGGCGGATACGGGCGGCGCGATGGCGTTGCTGCAGTGGTTCGAGAATTTCACCGAGGAAGCCACCGGCTGGACGCGCCAAAGCCAGGGCGGCAATGGCTTGCAGTTGAACCAGACGGCGACGCAATCGAACATTGTGACCAACCGTGCCGATTCGCGCGTGGAGATTATCAGCCGGCAGTTTGCCGAGACGGGATTTACCGATCTGTTCAAGCTGATGCTGAAACTGGTGTGCCAGAACCAGAGCCAGGCAGACGTGATGAAGCTGGGCGACCGGTGGGTGAACGTCGATCCACGCGAATGGACCAACCAGTTTGACTTGACGATCAACGTCGGTCTGGGCACAGGCAACAAGGATCAGTTGGTGCAGCATTTGATGATGCTGTCGCAGTTCCAGGGGCATTGCCTGCAACTTGGCGTGGCGGTGCCGGAGAACGTGTATCAGTTGGCGGCCAAGCTGACCAATGCGCTGGGCTTCAAGAACGCGAAGCTGTTCTTTACCGACCCAAGCGCGCCGCCGGACCCGAATGCGCCGCCGCCGGCGCCGAAACCCGACCCGGAAATTGCCAAAATGCAGGCGCAGATGCAGGCCACCCAGCAGCAATTGCAGCAGAAGGCGCAATTGGACCAGCAGACCGAGCAGATGCGCCAGCAGTTTGAATCGGCCAAGCTGCAGTTGCAGATGAAGTCCGACGAGCAGAAGGCGCAGTTCGACATGATGATCGCGCAGAAGCAACAGGAACTGCAGGCGGCGCGTTCGCAACAGCAGAACGAACTGGAAGCGCGCCGTGAGCTGTTGAAGCAGCAGCAGGAAAAGGAGCTGAAGGCGATGCAGCTGGAGTTCGACAAGTGGAAAACGCAGTACCTGGGTTCGGTGTCGATTGCGGTGGCGGAGATCGGCGCGAAGACGGCCCAAGGCGGCAG
>DATBQE010000170.1:0-16212 GCA_036561005.1 Burkholderiaceae bacterium
CAATCCTGGGATTTCCAGATGCTCGACAGCTATCGCGGCATGATCTTTCTCTATGTGGCCTTGTTCACGCCGGCCAGCATCTGGATCATGCGCGGCTTTTTCGTGTCGATTCCGCGCGAACTGGAAGACGCTGCGGTGATCGACGGCTGTTCGCGTTTTGGCGCCTTCATCCGCATCGTGTTGCCGATCAGCGCACCCGGCATCATCGCCACGGCTACCTTCATTTTTTTGCTGGCGTGGGACGAATTGTTTTTCGCCTGGGCACTGACCAGTTCTTCGGCTGTGCAGACGATACCGGTCGGTATTCGATTGTTCATCGGCCAGTTCCAGCAGCGTTACGATTTGATGATGGCGGCGGCGACAGTGTCGACTCTGCCGGTATTGATTGCATTCTTCGTCTGCCAGCGCTTCTTCATCAAGGGGCTGGCGGCGGGGGCAGTCAAGGGTTAACTCCCCTCGCCCGCGGAGCAGAGGGGCGGCAGTCCGGCGAAGGGGGATGCCAAGTCCGATTGCCTTTGCGAATGCCCTCACCCCAACCCTCTTCCGCCTGCGGGAGAGGGGGTTTAATTTGCGTGATTAATGGAACAGAAACATGGCCTCAGTCAGCTTCAGAAACATCAGCAAACACTACACCAAGGATGTCAGCGTCATCAAGGATGTGGATTTCGACATCGAAGACGGCGAGTTCGTCGTATTCGTCGGCCCGTCCGGCTGCGGCAAATCCACGCTGCTGCGCATGGTGGCGGGACTGGAAGACGTGACCGACGGCGAAATTCGCATCGGCGACGTGCTGGCCAATGACTTGCATGCGTCGAAGCGCGGCGTGGCCATGGTGTTCCAGTCGTATGCGCTCTACCCGCACATGACGGTGGAAAAAAACATGGGCTTCGCGCTCAAGATGGCCGGCATGCCCAAGACCGAGATTGACGAACGCGTGCACAAGGCGGCCGAGATCCTGCAGATCACCCACCTGCTTGAACGCAAGCCCAAGGCATTGTCGGGCGGGCAGCGCCAGCGCGTTGCGATCGGCCGCGCCATTGTGCGCCAGCCCAAAGTCTTTTTGTTTGACGAACCGCTGTCGAATCTCGATGCGTCGCTGCGCCAGAACATGCGCATCGAACTCTCGAAGCTGCACCGCGAACTCGGCACAACCATGATCTACGTCACGCACGACCAGGTCGAAGCCATGACGCTGGCGGATCGCATCGTCGTGTTCAATGCCGGTGTGGTGCAACAGGTCGGCAACCCACTGGAGCTGTATGACAACCCACGCAATCTGTTCGTCGCCGGGTTCCTTGGTGCACCAAGAATGAATCTGCTGCAGGGAAAATTGCTGCAACGCGACGGCGCGGTCTCCTTGCCGGCAGGGCAACAGCTCAATACCGCAGTCGACGTCGGCTCCGCCGAAATCGGCAGTGCGGTAACAATCGGCATACGTCCGGAACACCTGCAATTGGCGCAGGAAGGCAACACTGCATTGCCGGCACAAGTCATATTGACCGAACATCTGGGCGACCAGATGCTGGCCTACATCAAGCTCGACGGCGTGGCCGAAGACGTGTGCATGAAGCTGCCGGGTCATGGCGCGAAGCTGCGTTTTGGCGATACGATCCATGTGGCCATGCCGCCGGAACACTGCCTGCTGTTCGATGCGGCCGGCAACGCCTTCCCCCGACTGACGAAACAGTGAGACTCCCGCATTGAAGATCCTTCACAATCATCTCGGCTATCAAGGCCATACGCGCAAGATTGCGCTGGTGCAAAGCAGCGCACCGCTTGTCGAGACCGGGTTCACCGTCTACAACGCCGAGACGCGCGAAGCGGCATTTCGCGGTCGACTGACGCCGCGCGGCAAGGTGGCACAATGGCGCAACTGGCAGTTCTGGCAAGCCGATTTCAGCGAATTGCGAGCCGATGGAACCTACCTGTTGACCCTGGACGATACAGTGCCGCCGGTCGTGTCCCAGCCGTTCAAAATCAGCGCTCGCTTGTATGACGGACAGATCGTTTCCGACCTTGTGCACTATCTGAAATCGCAGCGCTGTACCGGCATCTTCGACATTGCCGACCGCTCGCGTCCCAAGTACGGCAGCGCCGAGCGTGCCGACGTGCACGGCGGCTGGTATGACGCCTCGGGCGATGCATCGAAATACCTGTCGCACTTGTCCTATGCCAACTACATGAACCCGCAGCAGACGCCGCAGGTCGTGTGGAACCTGATCGACGGGCGCGCGCGCATGCCGGCGCAATCGATGTGGCTCGACGAACGCATGGTGGACGAAGCCTTGCACGGCGCAGACTACCTGATGCGCATGCTCGATCCGGCCGGCTATTTTTACATGACAGTATTCGATCGCTGGAGCAAGGATGTCGAACAACGCGACATTTGCAGCTACACGACGCAGCAGGGACACAAATTCGACACCTATCAGGCCGGCTATCGGCAGGGCGGCGGCAGTGCCATTGCCGCGCTCGCCCGCGCAGCTGGTTTGCCGCGCGATGGCGAGTATACGCGCGACACCTATCTCGCAGCGGCACGCAAAGCCTTTGCCCACCTCGAAGAACACAATCTTGCCTACCTTGACGACGGCAAGGAAAATATCATTGACGACTATTGTGCCTTGCTGGCGGCCACCGAACTGCACCAGGCAACCCGCGAAGCAGTATTCCTGCATGCGGCAGAACGGCGTGTCGCTGCGCTGTTGCGAAATCAGAGCCCGGCCGGTTGGTTCTGGGCCAACGATGAGCAAACGCGTGCCTATTTCCATGCCGCCGAAGCCGGACTGCCTTACATTGCCCTGCTGCGCTTTGTTGAAACTGCACCGCATTCAGAACTGGCCGAACGTTGCCGCGAATGCGTACAACGCGGCTTGCAACACGAGTTGAGCTCGACCCTGCGGGGCGACGGCAACCCGTTCTTCTACCCCAGGCAATATGTGGTGATGCCGGGAAAAGTGGGGCGTGCGCAATTTTTTGTCCCGCACGAAAACGAAAGCGGCTACTGGTGGCAAGGCGAAAACGCCCGTCTCGGCTCGCTGGCTTCGGCCGCACTTATGGTTGCAGGTCATTTCGCAGATGACCCGGCGTTCTGCGCTGACCTGAAAATCTACGCGCAAGGCGCAATCGACTGGATCTTCGGCTTCAATCCTTTCGACGCCTGCATGATGCAAGGCCACGGGCATAACAATCCGCGTTACGAAAAAGGCTTCTGGAATGCGCCGGGCGGCGTTTGCAACGGCATTACCTCTGGGCTGGATAACGAAGAGGACATCGATTTTCGCATGCCGGACGACAGCGTGCCGATTCATTCATGGCGCTGGAGCGAGCAGTGGATACCGCATGGCGCCTGGTTGTTTCATGCGTTGTCGCAGATTATTGTGTAACGGGCAAATGATTTTGATTCCACGCTTTTCCACGTGAAGTGGAATTCAATTCGGCAATCTGTCATTTTCGGCCCTCGCGCGCGCAACCGGCCAATGCCGGCGAAGTGCGCGGGGGGGGAATAACTCACCCCTTCTGCCAAAGCGAAGGCGGCACGTCCCGCAGCTTGGCCGCCAACTCCATACTGGTGCGCACATTGAATTTCTGGCAGATGCGCAATCGATGCGCCTCCACTGTCTTGGTGCTGATATCAAGGTGATCGGCAATCTGCTTGCTCAGATACCCGCCCACGATCTCGGTCAGCACTTCGCGCTCGCGCAGGGTCAGTTCCGCAATTTCCTGCAGCAGCCTGGCCTGGGCGCCGTGCGCATTGCGTCCCGCGCGGTCTGCCGTCAATGCGCGGCTGATGGCGTCGAGCAGGGTACGATGGTCGGCCGGCTTTTCCAGGAAATCGGCGGCGCCTTGTTTCAGGGCGCGCACCACCATCGGGATGTCGCCGTGGGCGCTAAGAAAAAGCGTCGGTGGCAGGTAGCGATGCTTGAGCCGTGCGCGCCGGTTCAGTTCCTCGAAGAGTTCGAGGCCGCTCATGTCGGGAATGCGGATATCGATCACCATGCAATTGAAATCGGCAGGTTCCGCACCTTCGAGAAAATCGACGGATCGCTCAAATTCGGTAAATAGCCAGCTGCGCGTTTCAAGCAGCATACCCAACGAGGCACGGACACCCGGGTCGTCATCGATGATGGCGATATGCGGGGTGCCGGTAATGAAATTTGTATCGCTCATAGGATCAATTCCAAAAAAGCGCCGGCGGGCCTCGCCGACAAGATCACAATACCGCATCCTCAACCGAAGCGCGATGCGCAACCACGCAGGGAAGGCGGAAACAGAAACAGGCACCGCCGCCGTCGTGGGGCTGACTCCACAGGCGTCCGCCATGGCTTTCAATGACAGTGCGGCAGATCGCCAACCCGAGCCCCATACCCTCGCTCTTGGTGGTGTAAAACGGTTGAAACAATTTTTCCGGATTCTCGATGCCGAGACCGCGATCACAAATGCTCACGATGATGCCGTCTCCCTCACATTTGAAGGTCACGCTGACGGCGTCCTGCGGCACTGATGCCTGCGCCGAAACCGATTCGAGCGCATTGCGCAGCAAATTGAACAGCACTTGCTCGATCATGACCGCATCGCATTCGATTTCAACATCCCTGTCTTCGACTTCCACCGCGACCTGGACTTGCAGGCGGCGCGCCAGCGGCGCCAGCAACGCCAGAGGTTCGGCCAGCAAATCGAATAACTTGTGCGCATCGTGCCGGATCGCGCGCTTCTGGATGAAACTGCGCAGGCTATGGATGATCTTGCCGGCGCGGCGCGATTCCTCGCCCATGCGCCGCACCGCTTCCTGGGCTTTGCCGGTTTGTGGATTGTCCGGTTCCAGGAAGCAATCGGCGGCGGCGGAATAATTGGCGATTGCGGCCAGGGGCTGGTTCAATTCATGTGCAATGCCGGACGCAAATTCGGCCAGGCTGGCCAGCCGCGCGGTGTGCTGCAGCAGCTCGTCGCGCTCGCGCGCGTTGTTCGCCGCGTCGCGTTCTGCGGTGATGTCGGTCGCAATATCGAGCGTCACACGCGAGCTGTCGACCCAGAGTATGGTTCGGCGCTCAAGGTGATACCAGCGTCCGGTAATATGATCGAGAAACTCGGCCACCTTCAACTCGGAGACCGGTGCGGTGCCCGGCCAGCATTGCAGGCAGCATTCGCCCGCTTGTTCCAGCTTGAACAGATCTGCATGATGGCGATTGCGAAACAACAGGCGCCCATCGTCCTGCGCGCTGACCGACACGGCGGCTTCCAGTCCCGTCAGGACGGCATAAAGTTGTTCGCGCGATGCGGCCAGCGCCTCGCGCTCCCTTTGCAATTCCGTGGTGTCGTAGAGCGACGCCATCCAACCGTTTGGGCTGCGATTGCTGTCGACCAGGGGCGAAGCAAACAGGCGCACCGAAAGTACGCCGCCATCGGCACCGAGCAAATTGATACGCCGCCCGCTGGGCGGGTTGTCGCCGCGCAGCATGGCTTCATGGGCAGCATGGCATTCGTCGACGTTGTCGGGCGACCAGAAGGGAAAAGGTGCGCTGGTTCCGACCAGGTTTTCCGCCACCAGCCCCAACATGCTGCACAGCGCAGGATTGGCATAAATGATACGCCCGGACAGATCGAACGCCATCAGGCCTGTGACCAGCGAATGTTCCATCGCTTCACGGAAGCGCAATTCCCGTGAGAGGGCCTGCTGCGCGGCCTGGCGCTCGCGCAGCCAGCGCTGCAAAATGCGTAGCAACCAGATGATGAGCAGGCCGAACAATACGACAGCAACCGATAGCAGTATCAGGGGCGTTTCAGATCCTCGACCGGCATGAGGGCTGGCACGCAACGACAGGCCGCTATTGTCCGGGCCAAAGTCGAGCTTGCGCACGTCGGCGCCATGTTCGGGGAATTCGCCGTCGCGCGGAGACAGCTGCTTGTCGTCGCGGTCGACCAGGCTCAAATCGTAGCGCTGGACGAACCACCAGGGCACCTGACGCGACAGCAATTGATCGAGATCGTAGGTTGCCAGCACCACGCCCTCGTTGGGCCCTTCGTCGCTCACCGGCACCACCATGACCCAGAGCGGCGCATATTGCTCGATCACGCGACTGAACACGGCTTTCTTTTGCGTCAGGCAGCGTTGGATTGCCTCAGCGATCAATGGGTCGCTTAAGGGCGGCAAGCGTTCCGGGCGCTCGGTGTATTTCGGCAGGCCGGTGACGCGATGGCCCTGCCGGTCCACATAATCGATCGAGATCAAGGCGGGATTGACCTTCATCAGGCCGTCCGATAGCGAGAGAAAATCCTCGACCGCATTAGGCGTCGGCCGCTGCAGGTCGTGCGCCCAGTTTTCCAGCATGCGCTGGTTGTCGTTGAGCGACTGCGTGACAGTCTGCTCGAGCCACAGCAAATCAAGCGAAAGCTGGCGTGCCGCCGTTGCGCGCTGATCGGCATACCAAAGCCAGCCCAGCGTCGTCGATACAAACAGCGCGACGGTCAGGATTAGCGACACGGCCAACCATGGCCAGCGGCTCTGGATGAATTTTTGCGTTACGGCAGGCAAAGCCTGGTCTCCTCTTCGCTTCGTCACGATGGCACCACTGCGAACCTTAGTATAGAGGCATTTTTGCGTAAATTCGGTCTTATCCGCGCACTAACCGTTGGCTCAGGGAATGAGAGGACGCGACCCATGGCAGGCTGGTTGGCAATGCGTTCTAGCCGTCACCTGCACGTGCGGCAAGCGCGGCGGCGCCGTACAAGCCGGCATCATGGCCAAGTTCGGCACGCACAAGCTGATAACGGTATATGGCGGGATAGGTTTCCATCTCGGCGCGCAGACGTTCGAGGTACCCAAGCCGCAAACCCACGCCACCTCCCAGGGCCACGCGCTGTATGCCGAGCATCACCGCAAGATCAGCAAGCCTGCGCGCGATTTCGCGTACCCCGGCCATGAAGAGACCTTCAGCGTGCGCGTCGCCGGCATCGGCTGCGTCACACAAGTGTCTGGAGTCGGTGTAACCGTGCGTAGCCGCAAGTCGCCCTAACGCCGTGCCCGAGGCATGATATTCCAGCGTCGTTCCGTCCGGCATGGGCATTTCACCGATTTCGGCATCGAAGCCGTTACGCGCCAGATGCAGGCGTCCATGCAACACCAGACCGGCACCCACCCCTGTCGAGACTGTCAGGAAGAGAAATTCATCGATACCCCGCCCTGCGCCAAACAAATATTCTCCCCATGCCGCCGCGCGCGCATCGTTGACCACCCGCACAGGCCGCTGCAAGGCAAGCGACAACTCGCGTTCCAGCGGATAGCGCTGCCAACCGGGTAACACCGTCGAATTATGCGCAGTAACGCATCCGTCCTCAATTTGACCCGTAATCGCCACGCCGACCGTCGCATCAAGATGGCGCAACGGGCGATACAGTGCAGCTATCTGTTCGACCATGGCCTGCGGGCCCGCTCCAGCAGGTGTAGCCGCCTCGTCGCGCCAAACAATGTTGCCGTCCTCAATCAGGGCGATGCGACTATTGGTACCGCCGATATCAAATGTGATGGCTTTTTGCACTTTGCTCGTACTAAGGTTCGGCGCCGCCAGAAATCGTAGCGAGCGGTTCAAGGTCGAGTCGAGAAGCGCAGCTGTACTGGGGTACAGCGAGCATCACAGATTCGAGATTGGATCGCGCAGTAGATTTATGGCGGTGCAATTGCAAAAAAGCGGCGGACTGGATGGAAGTCCGGTCTGCCGCAGAAAAAAGCGCGGCGACACCAATTCACCGGCTTCGAAGAGACGTTGCTGCATGACGGCATGCCGTCAAGCTTCTTACATGGACATCCTCACTCCCAGATAATATTGCCGCCCGCTCGAGTAAAAAGCCTGAGGCTGTTCGGCATTCGAGTAATACTTAATGATCGGGTTGTTCAGGTTCAATCCATCAAAGGTGATCGAAATGTTGTCGTTGATCTTGTAGTTGACCGACGCGGCCAGCGTGCCGAGGCCCGCAGCGTATTGCTGCGTGACATTTGCCAACCCCACCAGGAAGGAAGAACGGTAGGTATAGGCAAGGCGCACACTCAGGGAGTCGTTTTCAAAATACGCTTCGACATTGCCGGTGTTTTTGGACGAGCCGACCAAGGCGGAGCCGTCGGCTGAATGGCCGTCGGCATAGGTGTAATTGACCAGCGCTCCGAAACCATGGCCCAGATTCTGCTGCCATGCCAGTTCCATCCCCTGGTTCTTGGCCGCGATATTGAATGGCGATGTCACAACGAAAGTGGCGAGCTGGTCGGTCGTGGTGTTGAGCAGGGTCCGGTTGTTGTAGCCGAAGGTTACATAGGAGGGCATGTTCATATAGAACACCCCGGCCGACAATATCGACTGCGGCGCAAAATACCACTCCAGTGTGGCGTCATAGTTGATCGAGCGTATCGGCTTCAGGTCCGCGTTGCCGCCCGAACCCGTCAGGTCGAGATTATTCAACTGCACTGCCGGCGACAGGGACGAATAGTCGGCGCGCGACATGGTCTCGGATGCGGCAACGCGCGCCACCAGGTCCTTGGTCAAATCGAACTTCAAATTGGCGCTCGGCAGCACATTCACATAGTCGTGCGAGACATCGGCAGGAACATAATTGCCGTTGGTGTCGGTGTTGAACGAGCTGCTGAGCTGCTTGGTATTGACCAGACGCAGGCCGACGTTGCCGCGCCATTTGTCACCGGCCAGATTGAGCATGCCGTAGACTGCCGCGTCCTTCTCGTTGACGACAAAGTTGGATTGGTAATTGGGACCCAGCGATACGTTATTGTATTGCTGCTGCCATGCTGCGATGTTGGCCGGATTGAGCACCCAGAAATGTGACAGGAAGCCGGGGCCGGCGCCGATACCCGCGCCGAAGTTGGACGGTGATACCGTGCCGTTCCATGCCGGTGCCGGCAAGCTTTGGCCGGGATTGGCGTAGCACACGTCGTTCGGGTCTAGCGAGCAGCCGTAATTGACATCGTAGGCGGTACGCTTGTGTTGCGCATAACGCGCACCAAATTTGGCACTTTCAAATATGCCGCTGGCAAGCGCCAGGGTAGCGTCAACCTGGCCGTAGGTTTCCGTGTCCGTAACCTTGACCGATTGCGCCCAGCTACCGCCGTTGGTGACATTGGCAGGATTGTTGAAATTGTCCGTATCGACACCGGGGAAAGATACGTTGGCCGGCCCGCCGGTGCCGTTCAATTGATAGCTCATCGGCGAATTGATGAGATAAGCCTCGTAACCATAATCATGCGGCGTATCGCCCGTGCCCCTGGTATAGCCAAGCTTGGTGGTGATGGTCAGCGATTCATTGAGGCGCAGCTTGGTATCGAAGTCGATAAACGCTGCGGACGATGAAGCATTGGGCCGGTAGATCGAATCGCGCACGCCGGGGAACGCCATGTCGGCACCCGGATTGGGGTCATTGGCGTTGTACACCGTGTTCGGGAAGGTCGCCGAGATCAGGGTTCCATTCTTGACCGTATAACTGGTCGGGAATACACCTTGCCCGAGCAGGTTCGACGGACTGGCCATGAAATTGGTATCGAAGTTGGTGCCGTTGAAGTGCGAATAGAAGCCATTGACATCGAACATCAAGTCGCGGTTTGGCTTGAACTGGACATCGAGCAATCCACCTTCGCGTTTGCTGGTTTGCGTGAACGCCGAGGACCCAATTTGGGTTGGATAGACCACGCCGGCAAGGTCGGGATGGCCGGCTGCAATTGCGGCCGCCGGGTCGATCGATCCTTCGCCGAGAAGGAATAATTCCTGCCCGTCGCGCCGCTCGTGGCGTGATTCTGAAAATGCCTGGAACAGGACGCCCACGGTTTTTTCGTCATTCTTCCAGTTGACCAGTGCATTGACTTGCGGATCGGTGGTCTTGGGCAAATCGGCGTACAGTCCCTGCACCGTCGCTTCGAGGGTCAATTGCTTCTTGAAGTCCAGCGGGGCGCGCGTAATGATGTTGACGTTGCCGACTGTGCCACCTTCGATGAAATCGGCCTGCGAGCTTTTTTGCACTTCCACCGAACCGACGATTTCCGATGGCAACAAGGTGAAGCTGACGCTGCGTCCCACCGTGCCTTGCTGGTCACCGATGTACCAATCGCCGGTGGAAACGGTATGACCATTGACGGTAGTCTGCGTCAGACTCGGGTTGGTGCCGCGTATGCTGACGCGGTCATTCTCGGAAAATCCACCCTCGCCGCCCGAACCGGAGCTGATGTTAACGCCGGGAACACGCTGCACCGCGTCGGCCACATTCTTGTCAGGAAGTTTGCCGATATCTTCGGCACTGACGACGTCCATCACCGAGTCGGCATCACGCTTCTTGGCCAGCGATTGCTGACGCGACGCGCGAATACCGGTTACCGTGACTTCCTGTACGCCGGGTGCGGCTGCAGGTGCGTCGGCCGATTTTGCTTCGGCGCCTCGGGTGTCGACCTGCTGCGCCTGAACCGGCAACATCATGCTGCCCAAAGCCATCGCGACCGCCATGGCGATGCGTGTCCGCTCTACCTTCATGAATATTTCCCCTTTTTCCTGGTCTCTATGCGTTGATGTTGAATATCCTGCATTCGTATTCTTGCTGCCTGATCCCATACACGGTTCCCGGCCGCCGACGTTGATGCATCTTCATCCATACGGTAAACCACGACAATCCAGAGATATACCGTAGCGACTAAGTAAAAGTACCTATGTGCAGGCGCGCATCGCCGACCCTCGGCGCGGCAGGCCAGCCCCGCATAATTCCGACGCATGATGCGGGAACACTTTATACTTGCTGCTTTGCCCGCTGCCCTTTGTCGTTCATTGTCTTGCGTTGAGCGCTCTGCCGACCGTTCAATTATCTGCCACCTAACTGCCGGGAATTGCAACCGATGAATCGCCCACTCGCCTACGGCTGCCTCGCGCTTAGCATGTCTTTAGTTGGCAGCTACGTGGCGCTGTCGAAACCGTTGACGCTGGTGTTTCCCGTACTGTTGCTGGCGTGGCTGCGGTTTGGCATCGGCGGCCTTGCCATGTTGCACTGGCTGAAGAAACCTGCCGAAGAAGCACCGATGACACGGCAAACCCGCTTCCTGGTATTCCTGGAGTCGCTGCTTGGCAACTTCCTGTTTTCTCTGTGCATGTTGTTTGGCGTGAGCATGACCAGCGCTGTCTCCGCCGGGGTCATCATGGCAGCAATTCCTGCCGTGGTAGCCTTGCTCAGCTGGATTTTTCTGCGCGAGCACATTGCACCGCGCGTGTGGCTGGCTATCGCCTGCGCCGTCTTCGGAATTGGCTTGCTGGCCTGGTCGCATACACAGGAACCGGGCGGGCAGCAGGTGCACGCCGGAGAACACCCGATGCTCGGCAATTTCCTGGTGTTTTGCTCGGTGGTGTGCGAGGCATCCTATGCCGTGATCGGTAAGAAATTGACCGGCGCACTCAATCCGCGTCGCATCACGTCACTGATCAATTTGTGGGGCTTTATCCTGATGACGCCCATGGGCTTGTACGTCGCAATACATTTCGATTTTGCTGTCGTGGCGCCCGCTTCCTGGATGCTGCTCCTGTTCTATTCGCTGGCCGCAAGTGTCTGGACGGTCTGGCTATGGATGACCGGCCTCAAAGGCGTTCCGGCCAATCTTGCCGGCGTGTTCACGGTCATGTTGCCGGTTTCGGCAACGTTGGTGGCGGTGCTGGTGCTGCACGAAAGCCTGAGCGGCATGCGCCTGCTGGCATTGTCGATTGCACTGATTGGCGTCGTGCTTGCCACGTTGCCCAATGGCCGACAATCGTCGGTAGCGCCGCACTGACGATTTCCTGGCGATTTCCTGACGGCTCACCGCGCGCGCCATGCGTGCCGAGAAATTTATTGTTCTCAGGTGAGGTTGACGTCCAGTAGTTTGGCCAAAAGCGTCATCAGAGCAGCCCGCTCCTCCTCATTCAGGCCGGAAAACGAGTCAGCCAGCACGCCCTGAACCACGCCCCGCCCTTGCTCCAGCAGGTCGCGTCCTTTTGGTGTCAGAGTATGAATGAAGGCGCGCCCTTCGCCGCTCTCGCGCTTGACAAAGCCAAGGCGCTGCAGGCGTGTCACCAGCGTGCCGAAAGCCTGCGCGGAGTTGAAGGTCAGTTCCGCCAGACGTAGCTGCGGGCTGCCGGGATTGCGCTCTATCTCACGCAATGCGTTCCATTGCACCAGGCTGATGCCGAGCGCGGTGAGTCGTGTATCGAGAACACGGTGATGCCGGTCCTGGATGCGCTTGATGGACAAGCCCAATTGTTCCAATGAGATGATCATGTGATGCATATTCGCAAAAACGACTTGACATGTCAACATATTTATATAAATATGTTTACACGATATCGCTTAACCAACACGAAAGGGATTTTATGCATCGCACGACACATCGTCTGAAAATGTTTGCCGAAGCGCTGCCACTCGCCTGTCAGGATATCGGCGAAGGCCGCCCTTATCTCATCCTGCATGGCGGGGCGGGCCCGAATTCTGTCAAAGGTCTGGCCGAAGCACTGGCGGCCAAAGGCCGCGCCGTGACGCCGATACACCCGGGATTCGACGGCGAGCCGAGGCCTGCTTGGTTTTCCCGCGTTTCCGATCTTGCGTTGGCCTATCTCGATTTGCTCGAACGGCTCGATTTGCGCGATGTCATCCTGGTCGGCAACTCCATCGGCGGCTGGATCGCATCTGAAATGGGCTTGCGCATGTCGCCGCGCGTGGCGGGCATGGTGCTGCTCAATCCGGTCGGCATCGACACCGGTTCGTCCGACCGGCATATAGTCGATCCGCTGGCTATTGCGCCGGCCGAACGCGCCAGGCTCGCGTTCCACGATCCTGCACGCTTTGCAATTGCGCCCGCAGGCCCGGAAGCCGCGGCGGCGATGGCTGCCAATCAGCAAACCTTGCGCGCCTATGCCGGTGATCCGTTCATGCACGATCCCGGCTTGCGAGCGCGCCTTGCCGGCCTTGCCCTGCCTTCAATGGTGCTATGGGGAGAGAGCGACGGCATTGTCGACGTCGATTATGGGCGTCTGTTTGCGACAAGCATGCCCACGTCGCGCTTTGTGCCGATTGCGCAGGCGGGTCACTTTCCGCATATTGAGCAATTGGATACGGTCGTCAACCTCATTGAAGAGTTCGCTGCCAACCGTTAATTGCACATGGCCATTTTGCCGTCGCTACCGCACGGTGTGCTGGCCGGCACCGGCCGCGGTATGCCGGCGTCATCGAGCTGCGCGGCAAAAGTGCGCCAACTCGTAACGCCGCTGCGTTCAAGTTGCAGCTTCACCACCCAACCTTTGGTCTGGGCGTCGTTGTCCAAGGCATCGATGAGGAAATTTCCGACGCTGTAGACGATCAGCTTGCCACGGTAATATTCGACATCCTGGGTGACGTGGGGATGGCCGCCGATGACGGCATCGGCACCGGCGTCTATCATCAGGCGCGCCAGCTGGCGCTGCCGGGCGTTGGCTTTCGGCTCGTTTTCCCAACCCCAATGCATGATCGGTATGACCAGGTCGGCGCGATAGTCGCTACGCGCTTTGCGGATGTCGGCAATCACCTGCTCATCTTCGCTCCAGGCGGTGCCGGGCGCATCGGCGTCGGCTTCGAAACTGCGCGGCATGAATTCGTTGTAACCGAGCAGCGCAATACGCAGCCCCTTGCGTTCGATAACGAGTGGAACGTGCGCTTCGGCGAGGTTATGACCGCCGCCAAAACGCCCAATGCCCTCTTTGTCGAGCAGACCTAGCATCTCGGCGAAAGCCGGACGACCGAAATCGCCTGAGTGATTGTTGGCGATCGAGACCGCGTCAAAGTGTTGTTTCAATGTCGCCAGCGTGCGTGGATTGGCGCGAAACGTGAATATCTTGTCCTCCGGCTCGCCCTTGCTTGCGACCACACATTCGAGGTTGCCGACACGAATATCGGCGTCGGCCAAAATTGCAGAAAAAGCGCGAAACGGATCACGTCCCTGCTCGATCGCCTTGCCCGGAGCGCCAACGAGGACAATGTCGCCGGCAAACACCAGGCTTACCGGCTCCGCGACAACCGGAAGCGAAACAAGAAACAGCAAAAACGATAGCAGGCGCGTCATGGTTTTGCTCCCAGCAATGCGCAACCATATTGCAATTCGCGGCCCAACGGCGGGGCATACAGGTATTGCCGGCCGGTCAGGGAATCGGGCTTGTCGGAAAATGCGAAGGGAGGAAGAAATTTCATTTCCTGGATCAGAACCGGCTGACGCCGCGTTTCATAGTAGGCGTAGAGCTTGACGGCATCGACGCGCTCGCCGGCGCCGAGCACAACTGCCTTGAAGCGAAAACGGCCTTCAATGTCGACCGATTTCACGCTGTAAGGATCGTTGCCCGCCACAGCTTCGACGATGTGGCTGCTGCCTGCATAGGAAATTTCGCAGCGCAATAGCGGTGCGGCGGCAGCCTGCCCGCCGAGAGGCGCCAGCAGCACGGCAGCCAGTGACGCAATAGTCATTTTTTTCATTTTAGGTGCCGGCGTTGCGTTGCCGTTTCGTATTTGTTACGTTGTTGTTGCGCTATGGTAACCGAGGCAGGCGCCGACGCAGGCAAAACACACTTCGAAGACTGCAAATTCACGCATTTGCAGCTTGCCCATGCGACAATCCCGCTAACGAATTTTGCAGCTTCCCCCAATCCTCTTGTACGGAGATCAGCAAACCATGGCCAAGAAAAATGCCTTTTACGCCCAATCCGGTGGCGTCACCGCCGTCATCAATGCGTCCGCCTGCGGCGTCATCGAAACTGCGCGTCAACACAAAGACAAGATAGGAAAGATATATGCCGGACGCAACGGCATCATCGGCGCGCTGACCGAAGACCTGATCGACACCAGCAAGGAATCGATTGCCGATATCGCCGGCCTGCGTTATACGCCGTCGGGCGCATTCGGCTCGTGCCGCTTCAAGCTCAAGAGCCTGGAAGCCAACAAGCGCGAATACGAACGCCTGATTGCCGTGTTCAAGGCGCACAACATCGGCTATTTCTTTTACAACGGCGGCGGCGATTCGGCCGACACCTGTTTCAAGGTGTCGCAATTGTCGGCCACGCTCGGCTACCCTGTGCAGGCAATCCATGTGCCGAAAACCGTCGATAACGACTTGCCGATCACCGACTGCTGCCCAGGCTTCGGTTCGGTAGCAAAATACATTGCCGTCTCCACCCTGGAAGCTTCGTTCGACGTCAAGTCGATGGCCAAGACCTCGACCAAGGTATTCGTCATTGAAGTGATGGGCCGCCATGCAGGCTGGATCGCAGCGGCCGGCGGCCTGCTGCTCGACCAGAATATCCCTGTCGTGATCCTGTTCCCCGAAGTGCCGTTCGACCAAACGAAATTTCTCGCCAAGGTCGACGCCAACGTCAAAAAGTTCGGCTATTGCACCGTTGTTGTGTCCGAAGGTTGCCACTACCCCGACGGCAAATTCCTCGCCGAACAAGGCACGCGCGACGCCTTCGGCCACGCCCAGTTGGGCGGCGCCGCGCCGGTGGTTGCCAACATGATCAAGGATGCACTTGGCCACAAGTTCCACTGGGCCGTGGCCGACTACCTGCAACGCGCCGCGCGCCACATCGCGTCGAAGACCGACGTGAAGCAAGCCTACGAATTAGGCAAGGCCGCAGTGCAACTGGCAGTAAAGGGCCGCAACGCCGTTATGCCAACCATCGAACGCCTGTCCGACGTCCCATACAAATACAAGATCGGCGTAGCCGACCTGAAGGACGTCGCCAACGTGGAAAAATTCATGCCGGCCAACTTCATCACCAAGGACGGGTACGGCATTACGGAAAAGTGCAAGCGCTACCTGACGCCGCTGATCCAGGGCGAGGATTATCCGAAATACGAGAATGGCTTGCCGGTCTATGTGACTTTGAAAAACGTCGCGGTAGCCAAGAAACTGCCCGCCTTCAAAATCTAATCCGTCAAACAAAAACCGCGCCAAAGCCCAAAGGGAGAGGCGCGGTTCATTGACGCATCCAAACGCGTCTGGAAATCGTAGCGAGCGGCTCAAGGTTGGTCCGAGAAGCGCAGCTGTACTGGTGTACAGCGAGCATCGCAGGGCCAAGATTGAGCCGCGCAGTAGATTTACAGATGCGTTTTTATTGTTTGATGGCTTCGATTGGTAGCGTCAGGGTTACTTCGTCGCTAACCAACGGCGCATACATCCCGGCATTGAACTCCGAACGCTTG
>DATBQE010000171.1:0-8982 GCA_036561005.1 Burkholderiaceae bacterium
AAATTTGCCCACGCAGCAGGACGAGCTTGTATTCGATCCCGACAGCTTCGACACGGAAACCGAGGATGCACCGCCAAGCGCGCTTTCGGTGCGCGCCGAACCCTTCATTGCCGCCAATTTCCACCGCACCGCGCCGCAGGCAGCGCCGGACTATCGCTGGGAACATGCCATCTTCGACAGCGTGCGCCTGCTCTCCACCCCCGCAGCAGGCCAGGCGCAAGCAGTGCTATGGGACGGCCTGACAGCCTGGCCGGGCAAGATCGCCGCCGCACGCCCGCGCACCATCTTCGACTTCGGGGACGCCAAAGCCGCAGTGGTGCGCTGGAACGGCGACGTTGATTTCTACGACGGCAGGAAACGCCAGATTCTCGCCCATATTTCTGCACAAGCCGGGAGCGTTACGAACAAGGTGGAGTGGTTACAGAACGATTCGATGCTGGTTATCGACTCGTGCGGGCGCAATGAAACGGACAATTGCAAGTTGGGTTTCTACGCCATTGGAACGGGTAAGCGGTAAGTGACACGGTGATGAAGTGGAGTTGTTAGATCAACGCGGACACAAATGTATTCGTCGTCTATGGGGCGATATTCAACACTAGACCTATCGTCGATTTGCGGCAATGTCATTGAGATCGGTCTGGAACTGGACGATCATGACGCGCTCATCGGACGCGAGCTTCAGAAAATAATGTAAGCGATTCCAACCGATACAGAACAGGCTAAGCGTCAGCGCTGGTTCTGCCGGCATGACGGAACTTCCGGCAACGAAGATCGCTTGCGGAACCGATCCCGCCGTAACCTGATTCGGTAGCGGTCCTTGAGCAAAATGCAAAAACGGCTGCGACCCTTGAGAAGTCGCAGCCGCTTTATTTTGCGGAGCCAGACTTTGTTTTCACCTCAAGTACCGGCATAACCAGTCACCGAGGCGAAACAATCGCCTAAATCAACAATCAACGATCGCCGTAAGAACGACGCGTTGCGCCTGCATCAGCGGTACGCGGGCCCTTGTTGAAACCACCGCCATCCTTGCGCGGTGCTGCGCCAGGCTTGCTGAAAGTGCGCTGGCTCGGCTTGGCGCCGGTGCCGCTGCCGCCGCGCTTGTCGCCCGGCTTCCAGCCGCCCGGCTTGTTGCCTGGACGTGCGGACGATGCAGTCTTCTTCGGCTCGAAGCCTTCGATGATGTCGACCGGAATGATTTGCTTGGTGAAGCGTTCGATGCGCTTGACGTTGACGCCTTCGGCGTGATTAACCAGCGAGACAGCCAGGCCCTGGCGTCCGGCGCGGCCGGTACGGCCGATGCGGTGGACGTAATCTTCCGGGAACTTCGGCAGATCGTAGTTGAACACGTGCGTGATGGTCGGCACGTCGATGCCGCGGGCGGCAACGTCGGTGGCTACCAACACGCGCACTTGTCCACGGCGCATGCTGTCGAGCGTGCGGTTACGGGCGCCTTGATGCATATCG
The DNA here is from genome assembly GCA_036561005.1 of Burkholderiaceae bacterium. Taxonomy (GTDB): domain Bacteria; phylum Pseudomonadota; class Gammaproteobacteria; order Burkholderiales; family Burkholderiaceae_D; genus PKWO01. Next base: position 1,465 of record DATBQE010000171.1, read on the forward strand.
CCATGCAATGCGGCTGCCGAGAAACCGGCGATGTTCAGGCGGTCGGCGATGGTGTCGGCGTCACGCTTTGTGGCAGTGAAAACAACGGCCTGGTCCATCGTGGTGTCGCGCAGCAGGTGGTCGAGCAGGCGATTCTTGTGCGACAGGTCGTCGACGAAGTGGACGCGTTGCTGGATGTTGTCATGCTTGGCGCCGGCGCTGGAAATCTGGATCACGAGCGGGTCGCGGGTGATACGCTTGGCCATGTTGCCGACGACGCCGTCAAGCGTGGCCGAGAACAACATGGTTTGACGTGTTGCCGGAGTCGCATCGACGATTTTCTCGATGTCTTCGATGAAGCCCATGTCAAGCATGCGGTCCGCTTCGTCGAGCACCAGAATTTCCAGTTGCGAGAAATCGATTTTGCCCGATTCCATATGGTCGATCAGGCGTCCTGGTGTGGCAACCAGGATTTCCGGATTCTTGGCCAGCAATTGCATCTGTTTCGGGTAAGGCATGCCACCCAGGATCGAGACAGCGCGCACGCGGCGCATATGGGAGCCGTATTTGTCGGTGGCGGTGGTCACTTGCAGGGCCAGTTCGCGCGTCGGCGTCAACACCAGCATTTTCGGCTGCGCAGCCTTGAAACGCGGACGGTCGCCGCGTGAGCGGGCCGATTGTGCTTCCTGGTTAGGCGTCTTGCCGCCGGCCACTGGCTGCTGTTCCGCTGCCAGGGCGAACTTGTGCAGCGCCGGCAACATGAAAGCGGCAGTCTTTCCGGAGCCGGTTTGCGACGAGACCATCAAATCACGGCCGGCAATGGCGGCAGGGATGGCTTGGTTCTGGACCGGAGTTGGTACGGTGTAGCCTGCTTCGGTCAGGGCCTTGAGGACGGACGTGTGCAAACCAATAGCTTCAAAAGTCATGCTGTTCTTTCGTAAAATCAAGCGCTGCCCAGCCTCTCGCACAAGCGAGAATGCCGATAGGCGCAATATAAATTGCAACGCTAACCAACGAAACAGCTAAGAAAACTTTTGAAGATCTTAGAAAAATTTCGGCACATAAAAGCTTTGCGCCGGGACGGTGTCTGAATTGCAACACCAGGAGGCGGGAGGGCTTTGTCGTTGATGCTAATAGTTTGCGATGCTGCTAAGTGAACTGCATGTTGCAGCACACGGGGCGAATTGTACACGGGAAATGAAATCCATGTTGGACTTTTTGTTGCAGGCGCATATTCTCGGCTGGTACCCGAGTCTAAACATTCGGGATGGTTATGTTAACCGCGTGTAAATACTTTGCCTTGAGCCAAGATTTTGCTTTGGCCTGCCAGACATCGCCGGTAAAATTGATCCTCCCCCGGCAGTCGGCTGGCAGTGTATTTCAGCTGTCACGCCCAATATCAACGACCTGGCATTTGGTGCCTGGCCTATCTAAAGGATGTCTGTGAATTTTCCTACTATTCCCGGGGGCGCGGTGTTGCGTTCTGTATCGGTACTCCTTGTTCTTGGCGGATGCTTGAATCTCTCGGCCGTTGCTGACGCAGCAACGCTTGCGGATGCGCCCAAGCAGAGTTGCCGTTACGTCAATCTGTCAACCGTACCCGTCAAATTCGACAATCTTTATGCGACAGTCGATGCTGATATCCAAGGCACACCCTCGACCATGCTGCTCGACACCGGATCCGAGTTGACCGTATTGACTGTGACCAAGGCTGTTGCGAGCAAGTTGCTGGAAAGCGGGACGATTCCGGAGACGAAGGACAAGAACGGCAATGTGGTTTCAATTTTACGGCGGGTGCATCAAATGGCGATCGGTGGCATGGAAGCCGCCCACCAGACGACGCTGCTGCGCATCGAAGACAAGAATGATCTGCCGTTTGATGCAGAACTGGGTGCCGATATACTGTTCTCGCGCGATGTTGAAATGAACTTGTCGACGGGGGAAATAAAATTCTTTAATCCGGAAGGGTGCGACAACGCCTTCCTTGCCTATTGGGACGAGAACGCGGGGGCAGTCGATATGGCGAAGATGAACGAGCAAGACCATCGCGCCGTTGTTCAAGTTGAGGTGAATGGCAAAACGCTGCGTGCAGTCATCGACAGCGGCACACGGGTGTCCGTCATCACGCCGGAAGCCGCTGCGCGGGTTGGCGTAAAGCTGGACTCTCCCGGTGTGGTTGAATTGGCGCAACCCGGTGATATTGCCGGAACCAAGGCGTGGGTCGCAACTTTCGCCACGTTCAATATCGGCGGCGAAGTGGTGAATCATCCAAAAATTCGTATCTCTGATGTTTGGCATCGCCTGCGGCCCAATTCCGGCAGTCTCTCCGACGAAGACGACATGCTGCGACTGAGGACCGACATGATATTGGGCGCCGACTTCATGCGCGCCCACCGCCTGCTGTTCGCTGTGAGTCAACAGCGTCTGTATTTCTCTTATCTGGGCGGGAAGGTATTTGCTGACGAAGGTGAGCAGAAACTCGTCGAGCAGGCGAGGCCGGTCGTGCAAATCGAATTCGATTGCTCAATTGACGTGCAAACTATTCACCACTTGGGGCGTTGCACGACGTTTCGAAAAGTCTTTCCGTCCAACTTCGAGAAGATCGGCGTGAAATGAAGTTAAGGGCAAACGCCGAACCCGGCCGAAATATTCAATGTGGTTGTTTCACCGTTCAAAAGGGCAAACCGACTGAAAAATCTTAATTGATTTCGCAATAGTCGAAGCACGTTGAGGTAGGGTTCTCAGCCAGTCGGCGTAGCTATTTCGAACGAAGACGCGTGCGCCCGGTTTGCATCCATGCTGTCGCCTCCGTGGCAGACCGCATGCCTTCGTGACCGTCATTGAAGTGATCCGAGCAACACGCGCATGGTAGGATGTAACCATGCGCCGCATGCAATTTTAGGGCAGGGATGATTAACGTGGATTCACTCTCTGCGCGTTACATCCCAAGGCCAGGCGGCGAATGAATCCCAGCCCGCGAGCGATTTATCGATCCAATCTGCCGCAGATCACAAATCGCCGCTTCTTTACCCTTCACCCATGCCGCCCACAACGTGCGAGAAGCCGCCATCGACATAAGTGATCTCACCCGTTATCCCGCCGGCCAGGTCGGATAGCAGGAACGCGGCGCAATTACCGACATTCTCGATTGTCACGTTGCGGCGCAAAGGCGCATTGTCCTTGACGAAGTTCAAAATCTTGCTGAAATCCTTGATCCCGGCAGCGGCCAAAGTCTTGATGGGACCGGCCGAAATGCCGTTGACGCGGATGCCTTTGGGGCCGAGTGAATTGGCCAGGTAGCGTACGCTGGCTTCGAGCGATGCCTTGGCCAAACCCATCGTGTTGTAGTTGGGCAAGGCGCGGATCGAACCAAGATAGGTGAGGGTGAGCAGGGCGGCATCGGGTGACAGCATCGGCAAGGCTGCCTTGGCCATGGCCGGGAAACTGTAGGCTGAGATGTCGTGCGCGATGCGGTAGTTTTCGCGTGTCATGCCGTCGAGGAAGTCACCGGCGATTGCTTCACGCGGCGCGAAGCCGATGGCGTGAACCAGGCCATCAAGCGTGCTCCACGATTTACCGAGGTCGGCAAACAAGGCGTCGATCTGTTCGTCGCTGCCGACGTCGCAATCGAACACGAGGGCGCTCCCAAACTCCTGGGCAAATTCCGTGATGCGGTCCTTGAAGCGGTCACCGACATAGGTGAAAGCCAGTTCCGCGCCTTCGCGTTTGCAGGCCTGCGCGATGCCATACGCGATGGAGCGATTCGACAATAAGCCGGTGATCAGAATTTTCTTGCCCTGTAAGAATGCCATGGTGACTCCTGTGTTCTTGCAAGCCAGGCCGCAAGAGGTTGATAAGCAGGGCAAGATTGTAGGTGCTTGTCGCGATCCCGGCAACTTTCTGGTGAAGTTTACAAGCATTGCCATGCTGCGAGCGTTGACAGTCATCGAAATTTTGCCGCGATTTTTTCCTAAAATTCAGCAACTCCGAGGAAACCGCGCTGAACACGCGCAATTATTAGCTAAATTGTTTAAGTGACAAAAATAGATCAAAACTTGCTTTGAATTCTGGAGAAGTAGTTAATTTGCCATTAATAGCGCAGATGCAAATCGACGGACTGCGCGCAAAAACCCGTCGGCGCCCATTCGCAATATGCGGATGAAACGTCCGTTGCCTTGCTACCCTTCATTCGGCGCATTTGATCGGCCATATCAATCTGAAGCTGTTTGCAGATCTCGTAATGACACTTGGGCACCTTTTTTGCTCCAGCACATTTGTACGGAAAATTTACCTCCACCTTTTTCAGAATAGACACCAAATTGACGTATTTTTAAATAAAGTGAAAGCATGCTCGTCGCGGAGAATTTCCCTGAAATTTGGGAGTGCCAAATTTAAACAGCCTGTAAATCGATAAATATTGCCGCAAACAGGCGGCGTCATCTTTGTGTATGGGCAAAACATTGCCGACACATTGAAAACATGAGGTCAATGGGCGTAAGGAAATGCTGTCATTCCACGACAAATATGTTAAAGTGCGAAAGTTGCCTTGGCGCAATTTTGCTTCTTGCTATAGCGGAAGCGAGCCGTGTCATGCAATGCATGATTGAGGAAAATAACAGATCGAGCCCATGTAGCTCGACTACATTCCCCCTAATTAATAAAAGCAGGATCTTGTAACCAGGCGAAAGTACGCCAAATTGAAGGCGGAATGTAGCAAGTAGGTTTATATCCGGAACGTTTGTCCCTTCATGCCGTCCAATGGGTAGGAAGCTGCGTGCTGGCAGGCGGGAACCGTGCATTGTCCACAGGGATGGCCCGGTCATAAAAAATTCAATATTGAGCTCCATGGTAAATCTCGAACAAGCTGTTGTAGCCATTGCCGATGATCTCGGCTTGGAGCAGCACGAAATTTTGCTGCGAAAAACAGCGCTTGGGATTACCGATTGCGACATCAAATTGTTGCGTCGGTTGCATGAGCTCCTGATCCCCCACCGCGAGCGCCTGGGCGATGCGCTTGACCGCTATCTGGGCCAGTTCGACACGTTCGATGGCCGGGCTGATTGTGATCGCAATGCCGAACTTGACGCTAGCCTGAAGGCGGCGCAAAGCATTTATTTTGAATTGCTTACCGCCGGCAGCTATGACGCAGACTATGCAAGAAGCCGACTGCAATTAGGTATCGTCCATCACCGTGCCGGTATGGCACCAAAATGGATAGTCGCAGCATGCCGCAAATATCTCGCAGATGTTCTGGCGCTGCTGCCCAACGTGGTCTCGGATCCCGAGGCGTTGCGGCAGACTGCAGACGCTCTGCTGAAGGTGGCCTGCCTGGATTTGCTTTATGTCATGGATAGTCGGGTCGCCGCCGGGCGGCAAGACATTATTGCGATCAAGGATTACGCAGAACAAATAATCGCGTCCATGCCCTCGGGTTTGATGATAGTCGACACGCAATTGAACGTGCGTTCGATGAACCGTGCGATGAGTGATATCTTCGCGGAGGTGCGTGCCGATGGGACAGCGGCCAACGCCGAGCTCACATCACTGCTTGAAATCGACAACCTCGCACGAGCAGTTCGGCTTACGATCGAACGTGGTGCACCGGGCGAATTCAGTGACAACTTTGTGTTGCCTATCGAGACAAAGGGCACGACACGCCATATCGAATTCACCGTTTCCGGCAATTTGCTGGAACGCCAGAATGTTCTTCTGCTGATGGCGCAAGACGTGACCGAAAATCAGCGTTCGCAAGAAGAATTGCGACGCTTTCGCATGGCGCTCGACAGCTCGATCGATGCGGTGTATCTGATCGATTGGGCTGAACTGCGCTTTATCGATGCAAACTACACGGCGCTTACGACGCTCGGTTACAGCCTCGACGAGTTATGTCGCATGGGCCCACAAGACCTGAAACCTGACGAAGGCGAATTGCGACGCATCAACCGCCGTTTCGAGAAGGTTATCAAGAACCCCGGCAAGACGGGCTTTATCCGAACCATGCATCAACGCAAGGACGGTACACGATTGCCGGTGGAAGTATATTTGCGTGCGTTCCAATCGGAAGGTCGGCAACTGTTGGTTGCGGTTGCGCGTGACATCACAGAGCGTCTCAAGGCGGAGTCGGACTTGCGCAAGAGCGAACAGCGCTTTCGCGTGGCGTTCAACCAGGCCGCGGTCGGACTGGCGCACGTCGGCATTGACGGGCGCTGGCTGATGGCAAACCAGAAACTGTGCGAGATCGTCGGCTACACGCAGGAAGAAATGCTGTCCCTGAATTATCAAACGCTGACGCACCCGGAGGACTTGCCGGTGGACCTGGAATTGGGGCGGCGCATGTTTGCGCGCGAGATTCACGAAAAGTCGCGGGAGAAACGTTACCTGCACAAGAGCGGCTATTACGTCTGGGTGAACCTGACAAGTTCGCTGGTGCGCGACGAGAATGGCGAACCGCGCTACTACAGCACGGTGGTGGAGGATATTTCGCGGCGCAAGCAGATGGAAGGCGAGTTGCTGCACATGGCAAACCATGACGTGCTGACCAGTCTGCCCAATCGCAGCCTGTTAATCGACCGGATGTCCCAGGCGATCGCATTTGCCAATCGGTCGGGTGAGCAGGTAGCCATTCTGCTCATTGATCTCGACCGGTTCAAAAACATCAACGACAGCCTTGGCCACGACGTCGGCGACAAGATGATCACAGCCATCGCGCGCAAGCTGATTGCACTGGTGCGCGACGTCGATACCGTGGCGCGCCTGGGCGGCGACGAATTCGTCATTTTGTTGACTGAGGTGGCGCACGAAGATGTCGTGGCGACATTGGCGCAGCAGGTGCTTGAATCTCTGGCACAGCCGCTTACGATCCAGGGTCACGAACTTTACCCTGCCGGCAGCATCGGTATCAGCCTTTATCCCAAGGATGGCGCCGATAGCCAGACCTTGCTGAAAAATGCCGACACGGCCATGTACCGTGCCAAGGACGCAGGACGTAACAATTTCCAATTTTATGCCCGCGCCATGAACGCGCGTGCGCTCGATCGCCTAAAGCTTGAAGGCGCATTGCGCAACGCCTTGCTACGCAATGAATTTGTATTACATTACCAGCCGCAAATGGATATTGCGAGCGGCAGCATTGTCGGCGTGGAAGCCCTGCTGCGTTGGCAGCCGCCTGGTGCGGAGATGATTCACCCTGCCGACTTCATTCCTATCGCGGAAGAGACCGGATTGATCGTTGCAATCGGCGAATGGGTCTTGCGAACTGCCTGCATGCAGCAAAGGGCATGGAGCAGGGCCGGCACTTCACCGCCGCTGCGCATGGCCGTCAATCTGTCGGCCCGCCAGTTCAAGCAGCAAGACATCGTCAAGACGGTCTCTCGCGTCCTGGAGGAAAGTGGATGCGACGCACAAATGCTGGAGCTGGAAATCACGGAAAGCATCGTGATGGACAACCCGGAAATTGCCGCAGCGACGCTGCAAAAGCTGTCCGACATGGGTGTGCATCTTTCAATCGACGATTTTGGTACAGGCTACTCGAGCCTGGCC